>CAJJUC010000038.1 GCA_905195005.1 uncultured Eubacteriales bacterium
CTTGATATTGAGCATCTTCTCGAAAGAAAACCCAAGGCTTTATCCGGCGGTCAGCGTCAGCGTGTTGCTCTCGGCCGTGCCATCGTTCGTGAGCCCAAGGTTTTCCTTATGGACGAACCGCTTTCCAACCTCGATGCTAAGCTTCGTGTTCAGATGAGAACTGAGATTTCAAAGCTTCATCAGCGTTTGCAGACAACGTTTATCTACGTTACTCATGACCAGACAGAAGCTCTTACAATGGGTACGAGAATTGTTGTTATGAAAGACGGTATCATTCAGCAGGTTGATACTCCTCAGGCGCTTTACAATAACCCCGTTAATGTGTTTGTTGCCGGATTTATCGGTTCTCCGCAGATGAATTTCTGTGATGCCGTTGTTTCAAAAGAGGCTGACGGAACATATGTTAAGTTTGCTTCTCATACCATTAAGCTTACGGATGAAAAGGCAGCTCATGCGGAAGCATATGTCGGCAAGACGGTTGCTCTCGGCATCCGCCCCGAGGATATGTATGACGATGCGGATTCTCTTGCTAAATTCCCCGAAGCTAAATTCACAGCAAAGGTTGATGTTACAGAGCTTATGGGCGCTGAAACATATCTGTATCTTGATGTTGAGGGCACTCCTTTCACGGCGCGCGTTAAGCCGGACAGCACATCTCAGAGAGGCCAGACAATTGATATCTGCCTTGATCCCAAGAAGATTCACCTCTTTGACAAGGATACCGAAAAGGTTATCACAAACTAAAAAAGATTTATTTAAACGCACGGAAGCGATATGCCTCCGTGCGTTTTTGCTGACACAATAAAAAATGCGCCTGCCGAAGCAGACGCATAAAAAACGCAAACTCCGATAGTCGCCAAACCAGTTTTATATAGTATGAGATATATGCATATGCACATACACATAAAAGGAATTTGCTGTTTTTTCAAAATCCAAAATGCATGTGCAAATAAGGCATATTAAAAAATATACCTTATAATATTAAACTGATTTGGCAAATTCAGTATAACATATTATCCGTGATATTACAATACCTAAGTTAAAAAGGTTTAAATTTGCAACTTAGTTAAACGTTACGAAATGTTATGCTTAAACAACGTTACGAAAACACTTGACATTCGGAAAAAGATTTTATATAATAAAAATACCATAGAGAGTGTACGAGGGACAGCCCCGTTGACTACACAGCAACCTGCAAATGCAAGGTGCTAACGGCTGACCGATGGGGTAATTCTGATTTATAAATCCTGTCGGAAACGATGGGATTTTTTCTTATGCTCTTTATGGATTTTTTTAAAATAAGGAGCTAAAAAGTATGAAAAGAACAATCGAAAAATTAAGAAACACAATCAAGGGCAAGATTTACATTTACCTTGACACTGAGAAAACCGGAAAGCAGTTTATGCAGGATGCTGCGGTTATGTTAAAGGAACGTAAAGGCAACGATGACGCGGATACGGTGTTTAATAAAATTGAAACAGAATTTAACGTGCCGATTTTGCCGGAAGAATGAGAAGGATTTTAATATGTTTGCAATCACGTTGGTTAAGGAAAACAGCCGAACAGTGCTGTATATATGCGATAGCAAGGAAAAAGCCATCAAAAAGGGTGATGAGTTAATCCAAACATTATCAAGGGATAGCGGAATATTAAGTTGTATTCAGGCAGATTTTGATGATAACAATAATATACTGAATGGCAGATACAAGATTTTTAAATCTTGGCTATAAAACCTACATAAAATTCGATTTTTATTGAAATACGAACAAAATATTAATTATTCGGTGAATACCTAAGTTAAAAAGTTTTAATTTAATATTGTGTTTTATTTAACGGTGTGGTATAATTATATAAATTGACCGGAGTATGCGAAGCGGCATAAGCTTCACTGTGAATATAGGGCGGAGGGATAGTCGTGGGATTATATGATAAAGTTATAGCGCATGAAGAGAAGCTTTCTCTTGTCGGATTGGGATATGTCGGTATGCCGATCGCCGTTGCATTTGCAAAAAAGGGCGTTGATGTTATCGGATTCGATTTGAATAAGGAGAAAATAAAGCTTTATAAATCCGGAATTGACCCGACGAAAGAGGTCGGGGACGATGCAATAAAGGCGTCAACGGTTGACTTTACGGCGGATGAATCCCGCCTGCGTGAGGCAAAGTTTCATATAGTTGCCGTACCCACTCCCGTAAATACCGATCACACGCCGGATTTATCGCCTGTTATCGGCGCGTCCGAAATTCTCGGCAGGAATCTTACCAAGGGTTCAATCGTTGTGTATGAATCAACGGTTTATCCGGGCTGCACCGAGGATGTGTGCATCCCCATTCTTGAACGCGAATCCGGGCTTAAGTGCGGCGCGGATTTTAAAATAGGCTACTCGCCTGAACGGATTAATCCCGGGGACAAGGTTCACCGCCTCGAAAATATACATAAAATTGTTTCGGGCATGGACAGGGAATCCCTTGAGGATATAAAAAAGGTTTACGATATTGTGATTGAGGTCGGAACGCACCCCGTTTCAAATATCAGAACTGCGGAGGCGGTCAAGGTCGTTGAGAACAGTCAGCGCGATATTAACATTGCGTTTATGAACGAGCTTGCAATGGTATTTGACCGTATGGACATAGACACCAACGAGGTTGTTGACGGAATGAACACCAAATGGAACGCTCTCGGTTTCCGCCCGGGATTGGTCGGCGGTCACTGCATCGGAGTTGACCCGTATTACTTCACTTATCAGGCGGAAAAGCTCGGCTATCACAGTCAGATTATCTTAAACGGACGTATCGTAAATGACAGCATGGGGCGCTATGTTGCCGACGCTGCCGTTAAAAACATGATAGCTGCCGGACAAGCTCCGAAAAAATCAAAGGTTGTCATTCTCGGACTGACATTTAAGGAAAATTGCCCCGACACGCGAAACAGTAAGGTTGACGATATTATAAAACGGCTGAACGAGTACGAAATAAATCCGATTGTCGTTGACCCTTGGGCAAGCGAGCATGACGCTATGCATGAGTACGGCGTGACGCTCACAAAGCTTGAGGATGTAAGCGGCGCGGATTGTGTTATTGTTGCGGTGGCGCATAACGAATTTAAGAAGCTTTCGCTTGATGATATAAAGAAGCTTTATAAAGCTTCGCCCGATTCCGAAAAAGTGCTGCTTGACGTCAAGGGATTATACAGCGTTGAAAATCTCAAAGCGTCGGGTATGAGATATTGGAGACTGTAAAATGAAAATATTGCATATAAACTGCAATTATCTTACAACGGCGCTGCACCAGACCATGGTGCGCCATTTGAACGCCTGCGGCATTGAAAATTCAGTGTTTGCGCCTGCATATTCTTTGAATAACTGCGTGATAAAACCTGATGACTATGTGACGGCGGCGGAGTGTTTTAACAAATGGGACAGAATCAATTATCACGGAAAGCAGAAAAAGATTTTTGCAGCGGTTGATAATTCATTTAATATAAAGGACTTTGACGCAGTTCATGCATATACGCTTTTTACCGACGGCGGAATTGCGCTGAAGCTTAAACAAAAATACGGGATTCCATATGTTGTTGCGGTTCGCGGCACAGATGTACATACTTTTCTCAAATATATGCCGCATTTACGAAGCTATGGATTTTCGGTTCTGCGCGAAGCAAGCCGCGTGTTTTTCCTTTCGGAAGCTTATATGAATCGGACGCTTGCCTATATTCCGCCGATATACCGCGAGGAAATAAAGAATAAAGGCGAGATTATTCCGAACGGAATTGATGATTTTTGGATAGATAACAAAGCGGAAGCTGTTAAACCTGCGGACGAGAAATCAATCGATGTGTTTTACGCGGGTAAAATTAACTCCCAGAAGCGCTGGACAAAAGCCGTTGAGGCGTGCAGGGAGCTTATACACCGGGGATATAACGCAAGCTATACTCTTGTAGGTTCGGTTCAGGACAAAAAATTTGAGAAATATCTTGCCGATAATACATTTATGAAGCATTATCCCCCTATGAATAAAGAGCAGCTTATTGAATACTACAGGAAAAGCGATATATTTATTATGCCGTCCAAAAACGAAACGTTCGGACTGGTATATGCAGAAGCCATGAGCCAGGGAGTGCCTGTCCTGTATACAAAAAATGAGGGCTTTGACGGCTATTTTAAGGACGGCGAGGTTGGCTATGCCATAAGCTGCACCGATGCGCAAAATATTGCGGATAAAGCGGAGCTGGTGATGCGTGAACATGCACGGATTGCCGAAAACTGCATAAAAAATGCCGAAAGATTCAGATGGGCGGATATTGCAAAAAGGTATTGTGATATTTATTCCGAAATTTTAAAGTGACGGAGATGTGATTGTCCGGTGACTAAATCGATTTGTATCATATCCGGAGGTTATCCGACAAAGGACAACCCTGAATATGCGTTTATTCAGCCGCTTGCATGGGCGATGGCTGACGCAGGCGCACAGTGCAGCGTGATTGCGCCGCAAAGCGTGACCGAAAGGGTTATAAGGCATAAAAAAAAGCGCCCGTATAAATGGACTGACAAAAGCCCAAACGGCGGAACGGTTAGCGTTTATCAGCCGGATTATGTTTCGGCATCGAAATTAAAGCTTTTCGATGTGGGAGTCAGCACATATCTGCGTGACAGGTCAATAATTAGATGCTTCAAAAAAGAAAAGATATCCGCGGATGTGCTTTACGGTCACTTTTGGAACCGCGCAATGGCAGCGTGCAAGCTTGCAAAAATGCATCCGGCACCCGTTTATGCAGTGTCTGGGGAAAGTAAAATCAGCCTTTTTTCGGATTACGGAAAAAAGGACATTGACGCGCTTTTGCCGATGGTAAAAGGCGTTATCTGCGTATCGACAAAAAATCTTGACGAAAGCCGGGATTTGGGCTTGCTGCTGCACAATCCCGAAACAGCGGTTATTCCGAATGCCGTGAACCCCTCGGAATTTTACAAAATGCCGAAGGACGAAGCACGTGAAAAGCTCGGTATCGGCGCGAATGAGCGCGTTGCCGTGTTTGTCGGGGCTTTTTGCGAAAGAAAGGGCGTTCTCCGCACGGTTGAAGCGGTTGAAAAAGTACCGGATCTGAAATTGATTCTGATAGGCTCGGGAGAGCAGAAGCCGCAGAGCGGCAGGATTATTTTTTCCGGCAGAGCTGCGCATAATGAAATTGCAAAATACTTAAACGCTGCTGATATGTTTGTGCTTCCCACGCTTGCCGAAGGGTGCTGCAACGCCGTTGTTGAGGCTATGGCGTGCGGTCTTCCGATTGTTTCGTCCAATCTTCCGTTTAATGATGATGTGCTTGACGAAAACAATTCGATACGGATAAATCCGAAAAATATTGACGAAATTGCAGATGCACTCCGATTGCTTTCCGAAAATGCACAGCTGCGCGAAAAGCTTTCGCAGGGGTCACTCGGAACGGCGGCGGAGCTCGTTATTGACAAGCGCTGCGAAAAAATAATGAACTTTATGAACATGTAAGGAAAGAAAAGTATGAAATCCAATCTTGCAAAATTTTCCGTATTTATGTTTATGCTTTATTTATTTTGGTATAAATATGTACACGGAGAATCGTCAAAATTCTTATACGGCGGAGCGTTGTTCGTTATCGGAGCAACTCTTTGGTATATGAACAAGCAGTCATATAACCGCTTCGGGATTCCATCGGGGGTTAAGTGGCATATAGCATACGGGATATATTCACTTGTATTCGGTTTTTTTATTGTTGAATATAAGTTTTATATGATAACCTCTCTTATTACATACTTTGCGTTCATAATTGTTGCACTATGTGCGTGCTATATATGCGAGGGCGAGCGTGACGCCTCATGGCTTATGCGTGAAATTGCGGCGGTTGCGCTTATCTGCTCGGTGTATACCATAACAAACGGCTATGATTACTATAACGGGATTATGGTTAAAACGCTCGGAGAAACAAATAACCCAAATTCACTCGGTCTTGTGCTGGTAATGGGTATATTTGCGATTATGATACTTAACAGCAGAAAATTCATTGGCATGATTATCTCCCTCGGGCTGATGGGCGTGCTTGTATACGGCATTGTTCTCACCGGCTCAAAAAAATCGCTGTTCAGCGCCGGCATTCTGCTTGCGATTTGGATGGTTTCATTTGTGAGGGACGCGTCCAAAAGCGGAAAAATATCTTATATTATGCTTTCGTACATTCTTGCTGCGGTAATTGTTGCTGTTGCAGTAATGTATCTTAAAACCGGCTACAGAAATACGGCAAGCTTTCAAAGAATGCAGAGCCTGTACGACAGCGGGAGTACGCAGACAAGAGAAGCCATGTATCGCCGCGCATGGGAGCTTTTTGAGCAGAATCCGCTGTTCGGGGTGGGATATAACCAATTCAGAATTGTTTCGGGCTTCGGCACATATTCACATTCTACCTATGCGGAGATTTTATCCTCGGGCGGAATGATGGGATTATTTATCTATTTATTCCCTATTATTGCGGCAGGCTTTTCTCTGCTGAAAAAAACTTTCACGCATAGGAGTTACATTTTCGGCGTTCTGCTTGCATTGTACTGCGTGGAGGTATTTCTCGGTGCAGTGAACATTTTCATATATGACTTTGAGCATATTCTTATATGGACAATTCTGTTCATGTTTGCAGACAAACGTAATTTAACCGAATAAAGGCGGATGAATGTAATGTCAAAAATTAAAACTGCGCTTTCACTTTGCAAATCCCCGTTAAAGATGATAAAACCGCTTTCGCAGAACGGTTTGCTCGGCTGGATGCCGGACAAAATGCTTATTGAGCTTATATATAAGGCGTCATTCGGGGAAAAACCGGATTTGGAAAATCCAAAAACCTTCAATGAAAAGCTTCAGTGGCTCAAGCTTTATAACCGCCACCCGGAATACACCATGATGGCGGACAAGTATGCCGTGCGGAAATATATTGCGGAAACGGTCGGGGAGCAGTATCTTATTCCGCTGCTCGGCAAATGGGACAGTGCGGAAGATATTGATTTTGAAGCGCTCCCGAATCAATTTGTGCTAAAATGCAATCATGATCAGGGCAGCGTTATTATATGCCGCGATAAGACTGAGTTTGATGCTGAGGCGGCGAAGAAAAAGCTTAAATACAAGCTCGGGAAAAATCACTATAAACCGCTTCGCGAATGGCCTTATAAAAATATAAAGCCGTGCATTATTGCCGAAAAATATATGCAGAACAGCTCGGATGATGAGGAACTGACGGATTACAAGGTGCTTTGCTTTAACGGTGAGCCGAAGCTCATCGAGTATCATCTCGGGAGATTCGGGAAACATACGCAGGATATCTATGACACCGATTGGAATAAGACGGATATTAATCAGCCCGATGTTCCGATGTCGGATTTTGTTGCGGAAAAGCCGGCTATACTTGAAGAAATGCTTTGCTGCTCGAAAAAGCTTGCACAAAACATTCCGCATGTGCGCGTTGACTGGTATTATACGGGCGGCAGAATGTATTTCAGCGAACTGACGTTTTTTGACGCTTCAGGTTTTGATTCGTTTAACGGCAGTTACGACGAGCTCCTCGGAAGCTGGCTGCAGCTTCCTGAAAAATCAATCTGAAATCGGAGGTCACCGGCTTGAAGATAATAATAGGTGCGGATCTTGTTCCGACAAAAAGCAATATTAAAATATTTGAAAGCGGTATGGCTGAAAAATTGGTATCCCGCGGACTTTTTGAGCGATTGAATAAAACGGATGTTCGAATATTTAATCTTGAAACTCCGCTTACCGATGAGCTCTCGCCGATTGAAAAATGCGGACCGTGCCTTTCGGCAAGCACGAAGTGCGTGAATGGCATTAAATCGCTCGGAGCAGATATTGTTACAATTGCAAATAATCATATAACGGATCACGGTGCAAAGGGTCTGTTTTCAACCGTTAAGGCATTGGACTCAGCCGGAATTGAATATATCGGCATTGGTGAAAATATAGAGAATGTAAAAAAATTTCATGTCATAGAAAGTGACGGATTGCGGATTGGCATTTACGCTTGCGCGGAGCACGAGTTTTCAATAGCAACGGAGAAATTGCCCGGAGCAAATCCGTTTGATCCGCTTGAAACACCCGACCATATTGCAGAGCTGAAATCGCGCTGTGATTACGTGATCGTTCTGTATCACGGCGGTAAGGAGTATTATCGCTATCCGTCTCCAAACCTCAGAAAGGTATTCCGAAAGCTGATTGACAAGGGCGCCGATCTGTGCATTGCACAGCACACACATTGTATTGGGTGCATGGAGGAATATCATGGCGGAACGGCGGTTTACGGTCAGGGGAATTTCCTGTTTGATGACGGAGATAATGAGTTTTTGAACAGCGGTATTCTCATAGCCGCCGACATACAAAAGGGCGGTTCGAAGCTTGAATTTGTTCCCGTATGCCGCGACGGTGCAGCCGTAAGGTGTGCTGATGAAAAGGAAAAGCAAAAAATACTCGAGGGCTTCCGCAATAGGTCAGAGGATATTTTGAAGGACGGTTTTGTCGAGCAGAGCTATAAAGAATTTGCGCTTTCGATGAGGAAATCGTATATAGGCAGAATTTGCGGAACAAGCCTTTTGTTCAGAATTGCCGACAAGCTTTGTGGTCGCAGGCTAAAGCGAAAGCTCAAGAGGTCACAGCGGCTTGCGATTAAAAACTATATCGAGTGCGAATCACACAGGGAGCTTATTTTGGAGGGAATAAAATGAATGAAATCGCAGTAAGTGTAGTATGCGATACATATAATCATGAGAAGTATATTCGTGACGCACTCGAAAGTTTCGTAATGCAGAAAACTGCTTTTAAATACGAAGTTTTGGTTCATGATGATGCTTCAACCGATCGGACTGCTGATATTATCCGTGAGTATGAAGAGAAATACCCCGATATAATAAAGCCGGTTTATCAAACGGAAAATCAGTATTCCAAGGACTCAGGCGCTGTGGGCAAAATCCAGCTGGCGCGCGTTAATGGAAGATATATTGCGCTTTGTGAAGGTGACGATTACTGGACGGATCCGCTGAAACTTCAAAAACAATATGATGCTATGGAACAACACCCCGAGCTTGATATATGTACGCACGCTGCGTACAGAGTCAATGCGGAAACGGGTAAAGTTTTGTCAATAATTGCACCTGAAAAGGATAGTACTGTTATAAGTACAGAAAGGGTTATAAGCGGTGGCGGTGGATTTGTTGCGACGAACAGCATTATGTATAGAGCTTCCATAGCTCAAAACATTCCGGAATTCAGGCGAAATTGCAATTTTGATTATATGTTGCAAATTAATGGAGCTCTTCGGGGCGGTATGTTGTATTTAGAGGATATCATGTCGTCGTATAGAGTGAATGCAGACAATTCGTGGACACAGAGGATGTGTGGAAACATACATGCAAGAGTAAAACATTGTAAGTTGATTGAAAATTCACTCAATAGCTTGAATGTTGAAACAAATGGCACATATGATTCTGTAATAAGGGATCATATACGGGGAATAGAGTTTGAAATCAAGTTACTCAATGGAGAGTATCGAGGATTAAAGCGGGAATATAAAAAGTATTATGATCGGCTTAATTTCAAACACAGAGCTTATATAACGGTTGCTCAATATATCCCCGCGGTAAAGCGCTTAAGGAGAATGTTAATAAATGGAGGAAAACGTAAAATCTAAAACCCTGTCGGGACTGATATGGAAATTTGCTGAGCGCAGCGGCGCACAGGCAATACAGTTTGTTGTATCGATTATTTTAGCGCGGCTTTTAACGCCGGCAGATTACGGATTAATCGGACTGATAACGGTGTTTATCGCTGTGGCAACGGTATTTGCGCAAAGCGGACTCGGGCAGGCGCTTGTGCAGCATAAGAATATTGATAAAACGGAATTCTCAACAGTGTTTTACTTCAGCGTTGTTTTTTCTGTGCTTCTTTACACTGTGCTTTTTGCCACCGCACCGTTTATAGCACATTTTTATAATGAGCCGCAGCTTACGGATGTGATTCGCGGTCTCGGGATAACGGTGATTATAGGCGCGGTCAACAGCGTTCAGCAGGCATATGTTCAGAAAACCATGCAGTTTAAGCGGTTTTTTTACTCAACGCTCAGCGGCACGGCTGTTTCGGCGATTGTCGGAATTGCGCTCGCATATGCAGGGTTCGGGGTATGGGCGCTTGTCTGGCAGCAGATTTCGAATCAGCTTATAAACACTGTTGTGCTTTGGTTCACCGTCAGATGGCGGCCGACGCTTGAATTTTCAGTCCAAAAAGCAAAAAATTTATTTTCCTACGGCTGGAAGCTTCTCTGTTCAGGTCTGCTGGACACAGTTTATAACAATATGTACTCGCTGATAATCGGGAAGTTTTACTCAACGGCGGATTTGGGGTATTATAACAGAGGAAAAACCTTCCCTGTGCTGATAGTTCAGAATATTAACAGCTCGATTGACAGCGTGTTATTTCCGGTTTTATCCGACGCACAGGATGATAAATCACGGTTTAAAGCAATGGTGCGCCGCTCAATCGTTACGAGCACATTTGTAATTTTTCCATGCATGGCAGGGCTTGCCGCAGTGGCAAAACCGCTCACGCTTCTGCTGCTTACCGAAAAATGGCTTCCTGCAGTTCCGTTCATCCAGTTCTGCTGCTTTACATATGCTTTCTGGCCTGTAAACACAGCCAATCTGCAGGCAATTAAGGCGCTCGGCAGAAGCGACATTTTCCTTATTCTTGAAATAATCAAAAAAATAATAGGTGTTGCAGCGCTTGTTGTATCACTTCCGTACGGGCTTATGGCGATGATGTGGATAAGGTGTGTCAGCACGGCAATCGGAGCATTTTTTAACGCATATCCGAATAAAAAGCTTCTCGGGTACAGCTATCTTGAACAGATGAAGGATGTCGCCCCGTCTTTTATCCTTTCAATTATAATGTGCGGCATTGTGCTTTGCTTTAACCTTTTGAATATAAATCCGTTGCTGACAATGCTTCTACAGGTTGTTGCCGGAACGGTTATATATATATCAGTAGCTTTTTTGTTTAAGATTGAATGTTTAACATATCTGTTAAGAACATTAAAGTCTTTAAAGTCAAAAAGAAAAGAGGATAAATGATGAAAAAGGTCATGGTGCTTGCCGGGAGTAAATGGCAGATTCCTGTTATAAAAAAGCTTAAGTCTATGGGATATGAGGTCCTTGACGTGAACCCATATAAAGACTCTCCGGCATTTGAATATGCTGATGAATATGAGCTTCACAACATACTGGATAAGGAAGCTTGTTTGAAGTGTGCAAGATTGCATAGTATTGACGCAGTGTTAAGTGAAGAGTGCGATATAGCTATGCCAACGGTGGCATATGTTGCTGATGCACTGGGGCTTCCGTCAATCGGTGTGACTTCTGCGACATTGTACACGGATAAGTACCTTATGCGGGAATTTTGCAGGAAAAACGGGCTGCGCTTTCCTGAATATAAGAAATGCAGAACAGTAGAGGAAGCAAAGGAATTTCTAAAAACCATCGGAAAAAAAATCATTATAAAGCCGCTGGATGCAAACAGCAGCCGAGGCGTATTCACTATAGAATGCGAATCCGATTTGGAAAAACACTTTGATGAATCAATCGGATTTTCTAAATCAGATAAATGCATTATTGCCGAGCGGTATATAAACGGAACGGAGTTCACTGTTGACGGCATCAAGACAACTAAGCGACACTATACAATGGCTATCTCTGAAAAAAAGCACTATGCAAATAATGAAAATGTGGCGTCTGAATTATACTTTTCGCATGAAAACGATAAATATGACTATAAAAAACTGATTGAATGTAATGACAAATTTATAAATATGTCGGGGTTGCCATATGGCTTGACGCATGCCGAATACAAATATGAAGATGGGGAATTTTATCTGATTGAAATTGCGGCAAGAGGCGGCGGAAATTTAATATCTTCCGATATTGTGCCTATAATGACCGGGATTGACAATTATAAATATCTCATAGAATGCAGTGTTAACGGAGCATTTGAAAGAAATTTTGAGGTGCCGGAAAAATACAGAAGCAGATGTGCTGTGCTTAAATTTCTTGATGTGCCGGGGAACGGCGGAATTGTAGAAAAAATTCAGGGCACGGAGTATTTGGAAAACAATCCGAATATACCTGCATGGGGCTTATCATTTAACGAGGGTGACACAATAATTCCGGCAAAGGATGAGAGCGCACGCATCGGGTTTTATATTGCATATGCCGATAGCCGAGATGAGCTTGACGGCATTATGGAGAAAATTCACAATGAACTTATAATCACTATAAAATAAGAAGAGGTGGAATTGATGAAAGAAAAGATTATTGATTTTATTAAGAGAAACAGGGTGAGTACAACAGAGGTTGCTGACTGTTTGGGGAAATGCGGAGTGCTTGAAAATGTTCTGCCGATAAACCAGGGTCATTTCAAAGTAGGAAATGTGAAATGGGTGTATGCGTATAATGAAACAAATTGGGATGTGCACCGCCAGATCATAGGTACAAATGAAAACGACATTGTATTTATCGACGCAATCGACTGCAAGCACAGGGCTATCGTTGGCGAGCTTGTCAGCAAGTATATTTTGTTATACAGGCAGGCTTCCGCTATTGTTGTCAATGCAAAAATGAGGGATGCCGGAGCAATTATAAGAGAAAACTATCCTATATGGGCAACAGGCGTGACCCCTGTGGGATGTTTTAATACCAAGCCTGAGCCGCCTCTTGACAAGGAGATTGAAGAAGAGCATAAAAGAATGTTCGATGGTTCTGTGGCAGTGTGCGATGACTGTGGCGTTGTAATCATTCCGAAGGAGCAGCATACGGAGGAGTTTTTGCAGAAACTGATAAATATTGAAGATCAAGAAGATATATGGTTTGACAGGCTTGATCACTATAAAGAGAACACGTTTGAAATCGTTTGTCTGAAGAAATATAAAGAGAGGTGAAATATATGAATTGCACTTTAGAGGATATGATTAAGGACGGATGCACTGAAAGAATGGCAAATGTATTTTATTCCGCAATGCAGAAAGAAAAAGAATCGCAGATATGGAGCGATGAGTTCATCAATTGGGCGCATTCCAACGGATTTTTGGCAGAAAGTGCATCTGCATACAACCTTACGGATAAAAACATGAATGAATATCTCTCTGACTATAATTATTATAAGCTGTGGCCTTTTAATTCATGGCAAAGAATATGGATAAATGATAAGCTGACGCTTAAATATATGCTGGACGGCACTGAGTTTCATAATCTCCTGCCTCGGTATTACTTTTATGTGGGTGCAGACAGAATATATGCGCTTCTTGACAGCCGCAATAAGAATAAGGCTGAGGAAAATGATATTGTAAATGTTTTAAAGGAAGAAAAAGCGCTTGCGTGCAAACCGTGCAACGGTGCGGCTTCACTTGGCTTTTTCAAGCTTTCATACTCTGAAGGAAATTTCTTTATTAATGATGTTCAGTGCGGTAAAGAAGAAATATTTACATTTATTCGTCTGCACACCAATTATATATATACACAATATCTTTATCCTGTTGATTATATGGCAAAAATAAGCCCTGTAATACATACTATCAGATTGCAGGTAATCAATGATGACGGCTGCAATCCCTTTCTTGCCGGAGGTTACCTGAGATTTGGAACAAAGGATACCGGTGCAGCTAATCTCAGAAATAACGAGGTAAGCGCGGCATTTGACTATGATGTTAAAATAGATTTAGATACAGGAGAATTTGGACAAGCAATGGCCATCTACGTTAACAGAATTGAGGATATGCCATTTCATCCGGACAGCAGAGAAGAGACAAAGGGTAAAGTTGAGAATTGGAAAGAAATAACAGATGCAGTTATAGGTATTGCTAACAGATTTAATATGTGCGAATACATGGCATTTGATATGTGCGTGTCGAGCTGCGGAATAAAAATAATGGAGATAAATTCGCACGGAGGGATAAAGCATTTGCAGGTGCGCAATCCGCTTTTGCGCGATGAGCGAAGCCGTAAGTACTATGAAAAAAAACTTGCCCTCATTAATAATATGACTGCAGAAGAAAAAGAAGCAAGGTGCAAAACGGCGCGGTAAATGCCGGTGATAAGGAGAACGTGATGATAATATCGCATTTACATGACAAAAGTGAAAAAAAACTTTGTTGGAAAATACTTGATAAAATATATTCCGACCCGCGGCAGAGAATACCCGATTACAATGCATATTGTGAAAAAGTGTGCAAATACGCTGAATTTATCTGCGCAAAAGAGAATTCTGAAATTATAGGATTTATTGCATTTTACGCAAATGACTGCGCAGAGCATACTGCTTATATAACGCAGCTTGATGTTTTACCGAAATGTCAGAATATGGGGGTCGGTGCAGCGCTGATTGACGCCGCAGAGGACATATCCCGGAAGCAATCCATGAAAGTAATGCGGCTGGAAGTTCGGAAGGATAATGCAAAGGCTATTAGATTTTATATGAAACATGGGTATATGAATGATGGAGGCTATACAGACAAATCGTACTATATGAGCAAGAATTTATAAAGGTTCAGGGGTAAGTGTCTATGAACAGAATTAATGTAACGCGGTCATCGATGCCGCCGTTTGAAGAATACTGTGACGAAATAAAGGATTTGTGGGAATCGCGCTGGCTTACGAACATGGGCGAAAAGCACAAAAGGCTTGAAAAAGAACTGTGCGGCTATCTTTCGGCGGAAAATGTGTCGCTTTTCACAAACGGTCATCTTGCGCTTGAAGCCGTAATTGCCGCAATGGGGCTGACCGGTGAGGTTATTACAACTCCGTTTACGTTTGCATCGACAACGCAGGCAATTGTGAGAAACGGTCTCACGCCCGTGTTCTGCGATATAAACGAGGATGATTACACGATTGACGCGGAAAAAATCGAATCGCTGATAACGGAGCGGACAAGCGCGATAATTCCGGTGCATGTCTATGGAAATGTGTGCAACGTTTTTGAGATTGAAAGCATTGCGCGGAGATATAATTTAAAGGTTATATATGACGCGGCGCATGTTTTCGGCGTTCGCGTGGGAGAGCGCGGAATAGCGTCGTTCGGAGATGCGGCAATGTTCAGCTTTCATGCGACAAAGGTATTCAACACCATTGAGGGCGGCTGCGTTGCATATTCCGCCGATGAGCTGACGAAAAAATTGCAGATACAGAAAAATTTTGGTCTGGACACTCCCGAAAGCTGTGCCGAAATTGCAGGGAATGCAAAAATGAACGAATTTCAAGCGGCAATGGGGCTTTGCAATCTTCGCCATGTTGATGAAGAAATTGCAAAACGGCGCACACCGGTGAACCGTTATATCGAACGGCTCACCGGAATTGCGGGAGTGACTCCGTGGCATGAGCAGCCGGGCGTGAAGCATAACTACGCATATTTCCCCGTTGTGTTTGACGAAGCAATTTTCGGAAAATCCCGCGATGAGGTTGCGAAAATGCTTGCGGCGGAAAATATTTTTGCGAGAAAATATTTCTATCCCATTACAAGCTCCTTTAAATGCTACAGCGGAAAATTCGATATTCAGAAAACACCGGCTGCCGAAAGAATTTCACGCCGCGTGCTGACGCTTCCGCTGTATGCCGATATGGAGAC
>CAJJUC010000039.1 GCA_905195005.1 uncultured Eubacteriales bacterium
TGAGAATCATTTTCATTTTCGGGTGGTATACTATGAAAAAAAATTTAATTGTATGCTTATGTGTAATTATGCTGCTCTGCGGCTGCACTCTGCAAAATAATACTTCAAAAAATAACGGCGGTAAAATAAATATTGTCACAACCGTGTTTCCGCTGTATGATTTTGCAAGAAATGTTGCCGGTGATAAGGCAAATACAGACATGCTTGTAACGTTTGGGGCAGATGTTCACTCGTATGAGCCGACGCCGCGCGACATCATAAAAATAATTGACAGCGACTTGTTCATTAATCTTGGCAGCAGCGTTGATGAATGGACTGATAAAGTAACGGAAGCTGCTGACGGAAAAAGCCTGAACACGCTGTCGGCAATGGACTCTGTGGATATAAAAGATGAAGAAGCGGTCGAAGGAATGGAAGAGGAGCGAGGGCACTCCGAACATACGCCGGAACCTGATGAGCATATTTGGACGTCGCCGAAAAACGCCGAACTAATCGTAAAATCAATATGCAGCGCTCTTGAAAAGGCTGATCCTTCAAATGCCGGATATTACAAGAAAAATGCTGAAAATTATATTTATGAGTTAAACAGACTTGATGGCGATATTCGCTCTGCTGTTGAGGGTGCAAAGAGAAAAACCGTTATTTTTGCGGACAGATTCCCCATGCGCTATTTTGCCGATGAATACGGTCTTGAATATTTTGCGGCATTTCCGGGATGTTCTTCCGAAAGCGAGCCGAGCGCCGCAACAATATCATTTCTTATCGAAAAAGTTAAAAGCGAGCATATCCCCGTAGTATTCTTTACGGAAACTTCGGACGGAAAGGTTGCCGACACGATTTGTGAAGCAAGCGGAGCGGAGAAGCTGCTGTTTCATTCATGCCATAACATCACAAAGCAGCAGTTTGACGGCAAAGCGACATATATAAGCTTAATGAAACAAAATCTGAAGGCTTTGCAAACGGCATTAAATTAGATATTTAACGCATAAAAAACTTGTTTTTTTATGCGTTTTGCTGTAATATAATATATAACAGATATTGCTATAAGGAGATTGGTTTAAATGAAGGTTATTTTATTTAACGGAAGCCCTAAGGAAAAAGGCTGCACTTACACCGCTCTTACAAAAGTGGCGGAAGCTCTTAACAGCGAAAGCATCGAAACGGAAATATTCCATGCCGGGAAAGCAACAAAAGGCTGCTTGGGCTGCGGAGCCTGTTCAAAAACCGGAAAATGTATAACGGATGACTGCGTGAATGAGGCAATTGCGAAGCTTTCGGAGGCTGACGGATTCGTTCTCGGTTCGCCCGTTCATTATGCAGGCGCATCGGGTGAGATGACATCATTCCTTGACAGACTGTTTTATGCAGGCGGCAAGCAGCTTTGTTATAAACCGTGCGGAGTTGTTGCGTCGTGCAGAAGGGGAGGTTCAACGGCAACGCTTGACCAACTGCTTAAATATCCCGAGATAATGCAAATGCCTATCGTTTCATCAATGTATTGGACTATGGTTCACGGAAACACGCCCGAGGAGGTTCTGCGTGATGAGGAGGGAATGCAGGTTATGCGTGTGCTCGGAAAGAACATGGCATGGATGCTCAAATGTATCGAAGCAGGGAAGAAGGCAGGTATTGTGCATCCCGAGCCCGAAAATAAGATTAAAACAAATTTCATCAGATAAAGAGGACTGAATATGACAGCTTTTGATTCATTAAAAAAATACGTCTGCGGAAAAAATATAACCGTTGTCGGAATCGGTATAAGTAATATGCCGCTTATCCGTTTTCTCGTCAAAAACGGCGCAAATGTGACGGCATGTGACAAAAAAACGCAGGATGAGCTCGGCGAACGTGCCGAAGAGCTTACAAATCTCGGAGTAAGCCTTGTGTGCGGAGAGAGCTATCTTGATAAGCTTTCGGGGGATATTATCTTTAAAACCCCGGGAATGCGATTTGACCACCCTGCACTTGAACATGCGCGCTCGAACGGCAGTGTTGTAACGAGTGAAATGGAAGTATTTTTTGAAGTGTGCCCGGCAAAAATAATTGCCGTTACCGGAAGCGACGGAAAGACCACCACAACCACGCTTATTTATAAAATTCTTACCGAAAGCGGCTTCAAATGTCATCTCGGCGGAAATATCGGTCATCCGCTGCTTTGTGAAACGGATTCAATCGATAAGAACGATATTGTTATACTTGAGCTGTCAAGCTTTCAGCTGCATACGATGAAAAAAAGCGCCGATGTTGCGGTCATTACAAATATTTCACCAAATCATCTCGATATGCATAAATCGTATGAAGAATATATTGACGCAAAGAAAAATATTTATCTGCACCAGTCGGAAAAAGGCGTGCTTGTCGTAAACAAGTCTGACAAAATGTCATTCAGCTGTGCGGAATCGGCACATGGTGAAGTCAGGACATTCGGCTATGACGCTGATTGCAGCGTTTATGAAAAAGACGGCTCAATTTTTGCTTTCGGCGAAAAAATTATGGATAAGTCAATAATAAAAGTTCCGGGAGAGCATAATGTTCAGAATTATATGGCGGCAATCGCGGCAGCATATCCGCTTGCAAAAAAGAAAAGCATTATAAAGGTTGCCAAAACCTTCGGCGGAGTTGAGCACAGAATTGAATTTGTGCGCGAGCTGGACGGGGTAAAATATTACAACAGCTCAATTGATTCAAGTCCGAACAGAACAATCAACACGCTTAAGGTATTTGATAAGGTAATATTAATTGCGGGCGGCAAGGATAAAGGTATTCCGTACGATGCGCTCGGTGAACATCTTGCAAAAAAGACAAAACATCTTGTACTTATCGGAAAAACAGCTCCGATTATAAAAAAATCGCTTGACGATTACACACAAAAAACGGGGCTCGGAAAGGATATTGCAGTCGATTTCTGCAAAACATATGATGAGGCTGTTATGTGCGCACGCCGTGCTGCCGAGCCCGGTGATGTTGTGCTTCTTTCAAATGCAAGCACAAGCTTTGATATGTTTTCAAACTTTGAGGAGCGCGGAAATCTTTTCAAAAGCATTGTAAACAGTTTAAAATAAATAAGGAATGATTTAATGGACGTTCTGGATTATATGAAGCAGCTTGACAGTGTTTTCGGTCTGAGCGGGCGCGAACATGATGTTGCCGAAAAAGTCAAAGAAATATTTTCTAAATACTGTAACGAGGTAACGGTGGATTCCTTCGGAAATGTTATCGGGAGGCGGTATGCAAAAAGCAGGAACGCTCCGTCCGTTATGCTTGAAGCGCATATGGATGAGCTCGGGCTGATGGTCAGCCGCATTAACGAACACGGAAGTCTGAATTTTGTTACAATCGGCGGCTTTGACCCGAAGGTTTTACCGGGAACCGAAGTAACGGTTCATGCAAAAGAGCCCCTGTTCGGAGTAATCGGCGCGAAACCGCCGCATCTTATCACTGACAGGAGCAAAGCGCCGTCAGTTTCGGAGCTGACAGTTGATATAGGACTTGACGAAAAACACGCAAAAGAGCTTGTCAGCGTTGGCGATATTATCACGATTAACACAGGGCTTACGAAGCTCGGAAATTCCTTTGCCGCAGCGCGCTGTTTTGACGACAGGGGAGGGCTTGCGCTTATAATGCGCGTGCTTGAAATGCTTGATTCCTATGAGCTTGACAATGAAATAATAGCCGTTGCAGCCGTTCAGGAGGAGGTCGGACTGCGCGGTGCGCGCGTCAGTGCAGGTTACTTGCAGCCGTCCTGTGCGATCAGCATCGATGTTTGCCACGGAACATCGCCCGGCGTCAGCGAAGATGCTTACCCGTGCGGAAAAGGTCCTGTTGTCACAATCGGACCGAATATAAACCCAAAGCTTTCAAAAAAACTTTTGAACATTTCAAAAGAAAATGAAATCCCTGTTCAGCTTGAAGTTTGTGAAGGCGATACGGGCACAGACGCATGGGAAATCCAGATTGCCGGGAACGGAATCCCCGTCGGATTAATCTCCGTTCCGCTGCGATATATGCACGGGAATTATGAGGTTGCAAGCTGTGAAGACATCGAAAACGGCGCAAAGCTGCTCGCGATGTTTGCGGCAAATTACAAAGGCGGTGAATTTGTATGCTGGTAGAAGAACTTGCAAATCTCAGCGGCCCGTCAGGAAGTGAAGATAATGTACGGGATTTCATTCGAGCACATGCCATAGCTGATGAGATATATACCGATAATATGGGTAATTTAATCTGCCATAAAAAAGGCAGCGGTAAGCGCGTTATGGTATGCGCACATATGGATGAGGTTGCGCTTATTATAACAAGCATAACGGATGACGGCTTTTTAAGCTTCAGAACACTCGGCGGCATTGAAACGGCTGTTTTGTGCAGTAAAAAGGTGTATATCGGCGAAAAACGCGTTCCCGGAATTGTCAGCGCAAAGGCAGTGCATCTTCAGTCGCGCGATGAAATGACAAGGCCGCTGAAATTGAAAGATATGTATATTGATATAGGTGCAACAGATAAAAAAGACGCTGAATCAATGATTTCACTCGGTGATTATGCCGTATTCGACGGAAAATTTACTCTTTTCGGAGATAATCTCGCTAAAAGCAAAGCGCTTGATGACAGGGTAGGCTGTGCAATTCTTTTAAAGCTTATGAACGAAAAGCATTTTGAAAGTGATATTTACTATGTTTTCACAGTGCAGGAAGAAACGGGGCTGCGCGGCGCGGCAGTTGCGGCATACGGAGTAAAGCCGGACATTGCCCTCGTTATTGAAGGCACAACCTGTTCCGATGTTTACGGAAGCAAAGAGCACAACAGCGTTACAGCAATCGGCGGCGGAGCTGCGATGACAGCAATGGACAGGGCGGCGATTTCCGACAGGAATTATTTTGATTATATTATCAAAACGGCTGATAAATATAATATTCCGCTTCAGATAAAAAGGACAACCATGGGCGGCACGGATGCCGGTTCAATTCAGCGCAGCCGATGCGGTGTGCCAACGGCGGTTCTTGCAGTTCCGTGCAGATATATACATTCTCCCGTAAGCGTGATGAGTATGCACGATTTTGAGTGCACGGAAAGGCTTGCGGAGGCAGCGCTGAGGGATATGGAAGGGAGCGGAATATAATGGAGCTTTTGAAAAAATTAACAGAGTGTGCTGCACCGTCAGGGCGTGAAAGCAAATTGCGCAGCCTTATTGAAACGGAAATGCATTCATGCTGCGATGAAATATATACCGACGCACTCGGAAATCTTATATGCCGCAAAAATGGCAACGGGCAAAAGCTTATGCTTGCGGCACATATGGACGAAATCGGGATTATAGTCACATTTATAGACAAAAACGGTTTTTTACGTTTTTCGGCTGTCGGCGGCGTGCGCGACTATAATTGCGTAAACAGAACCGTAATCTTTGAAAACGGTACAAGAGGAATTATTTCCTTTGAAAATAAAAACAAGCCGTCCGGGTCGGATAAAATGTATATCGATATCGGCGCCGGAAGCCGTGCCGAGGCTGAAACGCTTGTTTCAATAGGAGATACTGCAGCTTTCGTCGGAGAATACGCAGAGTTGGGGAACAGGGTCTGCACAAAAGCGGCTGATGACCGCGCAGGATGTTACGCTCTGATTCGTGCAATGCAGCAAGGCGGTAAAACCGATAATGATATTTACGCGGTTTTTACAGTTCAGGAGGAGCTCGGGCTGAGAGGCTCCAAAACGGCAGCTTTTTCAATAAAGCCCGACATGGGTATAGCAATCGATGTTTCAAGCACCGGCGATACTCCCGAATCGGTTGAGCTTAATTTAAAGCTCGGAGAAGGACCGGGGATAAAAATCAAGGATTCGTCATATATAATGCATCCGCAGGTTCGTGATTTTCTGATTGATTGTGCTAAAAAGGCAGACGTTCCGTATCAGCTTGAAGCTGCGGCAAACGGCGGCACGGATGCAGGAGCAATTCAGTTTGCGGGCTGCGGCACTCCGTCGGGAACAGTATCGATTCCGACGAGATATATCCATTCACAGACGGAATTGATAGATACAAGGGATTTGGAAAATACAGTAAAACTTATAAAAACAGTGATTGAAACGGAATTGATGTAAATTATGCAAAAAGGATTAATTCATGTTTACTGCGGAAACGGAAAGGGCAAAACAACGGCGGCAATCGGACTTGCCGTTCGTTGTGCCGGCCGCGGCTTTAAGGTTATGTACACGGCGTTTCTGAAAAACTACAACAGCGGCGAGCTGATTAATCAAAACAGATTTGATGTGTTCAGATTTAACCCGATTGACGGATTCTGGAGAGATTTTTCCGAAGAAAAACGCAAGGCGCTGTCGGAGGAGATGATGCGGCAGCTTGAAGCCGTTTTTGCAAAATCACGTGAATATGACTTAATAGTCCTTGATGAAATTTTGAATGCAATAACAGTGAATGCGATTGATGAAAATTATTTTTTAAATCTGTTACAAACGAGAAGCAATCATACAGAATTTGTGCTTACGGGAAGAAAAGTAACCGAAGCTGTATCAAATGCAGCGGATTACATAACTGAAATGAAGTGTATCAGGCATCCGTACGAACACGGGGAGAACGCAAGAATCGGCATAGAGTATTAGTTGAAAAAATATTCCCAATTCAACAAAATAAAAATTTTGTTGAATTGGGAAGAGAAAAAAGCAGCAAATCGGAGGAATTATCGATGAATTTTATGGCTTACAGTGATGTTCCGCAAACAGTAAGAAACTTTTTAAGCTATCTTATTAATATAAAAGGTAAATCTGAAAAAACAATTCATGAATATTATTACGACCTCCGTACCTTTTTTCGATTTATGAAATGTAAATATTCCTTAGCTCCCTTTGATAAATTTGATAATATTGACTGCTCTGATATCACAGTTGACTTTATCAAGTTAATTACTGTTGATGACATATATGAGTTCCTTATGTTTGTAAACAGCGAACGATCCAACACAGCTGCTTCGCGTGCCAGAAAGGTTTCATCACTTAAAAGCTTCTTTAATTATTTATCGGCAAAAGCTCATGTGCTTGATGTAAATATAACAAAAGAGCTTGACAGCCCGAAGCTGGCTGCAAAGCTCCCTGTTTATCTGACTCTTGATGAAAGCGTTAAACTGCTTTCCTCTGTGGACGGAGAATTCAAAACGCGCGATTATTGCATAATAACTCTGTTTTTGAACTGCGGAATGCGTTTAAGTGAATTGGTTGGAATTGACATTACAGATATACGCGGCGATCGTCTTACTGTTACCGGTAAAGGAAACAAACAGCGCACAATTTACTTAAATGATGCCTGCAAGGACGCTCTTAATGCCTATCTTGAGATTCGCCCCAAGGATAATGTTCATGACAGAAATGCTCTTTTTCTCAGTAAGCAAAAAACACGCATTTCAAACAATATGGTTTACAGAATGATAAAGAAGAATCTTATCCGCGCAGGGCTTGATCCGAATATATATTCGCCCCACAAGCTGCGTCACACCGCCGCGACATTAATGTATAAGTACGGAAAAGTGGATATTCGTGCGCTTCAGGAGATACTCGGTCATGAGCAATTGTCAACAACTCAGATTTACACACACATTGACGAAGAGCAGCTGCGAAGCGCCGTTGACCGAAATCCGCTGTCAAAGCTGAAAAAGGGATAAATATTTTTCGTCCGAAAGAATTTTTTCTGCTTTTTCATGCCACGTTATAAGTAAGTCGCCTTTTTCAACCGATGCATATGCATCGGTTTTTCCTATAAATTCATTACTGACACCGAGCGGATTGCTGCTTAAAAGCGCCGCGTCATTCAGCTCATATTTTAAAGAATGAAGATTGACATTTAACGCGCGGTCACTCATGCAAAACACAGACACAAATCCTCGTTTTTTTGCAGGCAGCTCTGCCCTGCCGTTATAAATGGCAGTCATCACCGTCCCCTGTCCGAGAAGCGCTCCCCTGCCTCCTTTTTTTGCAATGTGAACAAGTGTTTGCATGTTTGCAATTGTATGGTCGGTTCGTTTTCCGCCGATTCCTCCCAATATAACAAAGCTTTTAAACCCGAGACCGATGCCTTCCTCAACCGAAAGAAATGTGTCGGTTGCGTCTTTTTTTACCGGATGAATAATTGTGTTTTTGTGCTTCGGCACATATTTAAGTGAATCAAAATCCCCGATTACAATGTCAGGATCTACTCCGTGCCTTAGTAAAACATCATAACCTTTATCGGCTGCGATTATTATATCTGACGGTCCTTTTTTTATGGCTCTGCATTCTGCTTTGCAGCATGCAGAAACTATATAACATGTTCCTTTCATACAAAATCACCTGTAAAGTATTTTTACTTGTTGAAATTTAAAATGCATCAGCATGTGTAAAGCTTGCAAGCTTCACACATGCTGATGTGAATCTCAGACATATTATTTGTTATAAAGTCCGAAAAGCTCGTTCAGCCAATCCTCAGAAAGCTGCATCCACGGATATTTTCTTGAGAAAGCAGGTATTGACCATATTGTTTCATCAGATGCGAGAGACGCTCCGTGCTCACCCTTTTGGAAAATGTGCAGTTCAAGCGGAATATTGTGCTTTCTGAGCGCTGAAGCAAACAACAGACTGTTTTCCATCGGTACTGCACTATCCTCATATGTATGCCATAAAAACGCGGGAGGATTCTGCTCATTAACCCTTTTTTCAAGTGAAAGCTTTTCGCGGAGCGGAATTACATCCTTTGTTCCCGTAAGGTTATCAAACGAACCGGCGTGCGCATATTCGCCGGAAGAAATAACAGGGTATGCAAGTATAGTTGCATTCGGGCGATGCAGCTTGTTTTTTTCTTCATCATCGGAAAATATCTCGGGGTCATTCCAAAGCGTGCTGATTGAAGCGGCAAGATGACCGCCTGCGGAGAAGCCGCACACTGCAATTTTATCGCTGTCAACAAACCATTCCCCGGCGTGTTCTCTTACAATTTCAATTGCTTTTGCCGCATTCATAATCGGAAGCGGATGCTTGTGCGGTGCAACGGCATAATTAACGACAAAGGCGTGATATCCGGCAGCGTTATATGAAAGTGCTATTCTCTCAGCCTCGCGCCCCGATACGAAAGCATAAGCGCCTCCCGGGCAAACAACAACCGCCGGGCGTTTTTTTCTGTCATCCGCGCCGTCAAGTATATATGTGTCCATTGTGGGCATAAAACCAAATTCCGTTTTGTCATCAAGCAGATTAATACTGATATGTTTCAAAATAAGCACCTCTTTTAAAAATTTCATGGATATAATAGCATAAATTGTATTTAATGTCAACGCAAAATAGCAACCAAAAGTTATTTTGTATACTTTTTGCGGTATTTTAACGGAGAGCAGCCGAAATATCGGCTGAAAACCAGTGAAAAATAGTTACTGTCATTGAATCCGCATTCAAAAGCAATATCGCTGACGCTTTTTTTGCTTCCTACCACAAATGACTGCGCTTTTTTCAGCCGCAGAATCGTAACATATTCTTTGAAGCCGAAGCCCGTAAACTCCTTAAACATTCTTGAAAAATAGCATCTGTGCATGTTTGCGGTTTCAGCCATTTTTTCGAGCGATATATCCTCCGGAAAATTTCTGTTTATATAGTCAATAACCTTTGTTATCCCATCATTGTATGAGTCCGCACATTCGTTTATTTCAAGCGGAGTCTTCCTTATTATAATTGAAAATAATTCGCTTACGGCACAGCGGATGAGTTCCTCCGAAAGCGCGTCAGGTGACATATATTCCTTTTCAATTTTATTAAATTCGCCTTTAATCATTTCCGAAGTCTGTTTATCGGGGCGATAAATATGCTTTGAAAACAGCTTTGTCATATCTTTCAGAAACGGCGGACTTATATAATCCGAAGAAAATGATAAAAGCTGCCGCAGATTGTCGTCAGAATCTGCCGGATAAGATGTTTTATGGATTATTCCTTTCGGAATAAGAATCAAATCGTTTTCCGAAATTGCATACACGCGGTTATCGATAAAATATTTTCCGCTTCCCTTTTCAAGAAAGTAAATCTCATAAAAGTTATGATAATGCTGTGACGGCATTGTCATCGGGCGTGCCTTGTTGTACTCAAAATAAGAAGACTTGTCAGTAATGTCAGGCATATTCTCATCTCCCCTATTCTGAAATCATTATATGTGTTTATGTAAAAAAAGTCAAGAAAATCACGCGATTTTCTTAAAAATATAGAGGAAATCTATATTTTTTTGTTTTATAATGTATGTGAATTTAAAGGGGGTTTAAAAAATGGAATTTAAAAACAATCATGCCGAAAATGTTAAAATAGCATATATCGGCGGCGGTTCGCGCGGCTGGGCATGGGGGCTTATGAGCGACCTTGCCAAAATCGATAACATGAGCGGAGATGTTTATCTTTATGACATCGATTTTGAAGCTGCGCAGCATAATGAAATTATAGGAAATAAAATTAAAGACGTTGAAGGCTGCAAAACGGTTTGGAATTATAAGGCTGTAAAAACCATCGGAGAAGCTCTCGAAGGGGCGCAGTTTGTCGTAATTTCCATACTGCCCGGAACGTTTGACGAAATGCATTCGGATGTACATACTCCCGAAAAGTATGGTATATATCAGTCTGTCGGCGATACGAGCGGTCCCGGAGGAATAGTCCGCGCAATGCGCACAATTCCGATGATGGAGGAAATTGCGCTTGCAATTAAGAAATACAGTCCCGAAGCTTGGGTTATTAACTACACCAATCCCATGTCGGTTTGTGTCAGAACTCTTTACAAAGCGTTTCCCGGAATCAAAGCGTTCGGCTGCTGCCATGAGGTTTTCGGAACGCAGAAGCTCCTTGCGAAAGCGCTTGATAACATTTGCGGAATCAAAGATGTTAAACGCAGTGATATTACGGTTGAGGTTATGGGTGTGAACCATTTCACATGGCTTACAAAGGCGCGTTATAAAAACATTGACCTCTTCCCCGTTTATGCAAAGTTCGTTGAAAAGTATAAAAAAGACGGATATGTTGACAAGGTTGACGACAACTGGATGAACAATGCGTTTTTGTCAGCCGAAAAGGTTAAAATGAACCTCTTCGATCGCTACGGGATTATTGCGGCAGCCGGAGATCGCCATCTTGCGGAATTCTGCGAGGGCAGCTGGTATCTCGATTCTCCCGAGCAGGTCAGAGATGAGTGGCATTTCGGTCTCACAAGTGTTGACTGGAGAAAGAACGATTTGAAAAAACGCCTTGAAAGATCTGCACGTCTTGTCAGCGGCGAAGAAGAATTTAAGCTTAATGAAACCGGCGAAGAGGGCGTTAATCAGATGCGCGCGCTTCTCGGCATAACCAATCTTATAACGAACGTCAATATTCCCAACCGCGGACAGATTACAAATCTGCCGAAGGACTGCATTGTTGAAACAAATGCGGCTTTCCGCGCCGATATGGTAACTCCGCTTTTCACAGGCGATATTCCGCAAAAGATTTATCCGCTGATTGCAAGGATTGCCGGAGAACAGGAAATTATCGCCGAAGCCGGAATGACGCGTGACCTTGACCTTGCATTCACTGCATTTGTAAATGACCCTCTTGTAAGGCTTTCAATTTCCGACGCAAGAAAGCTCTTTGATGAAATGATAGATAATACCAAATCATATCTTAAGGATTTCAAGCTTAAGAAGTAATAAATTATATAGCAGAAAGGCTGCGCAGTGTGTACAGCCTTTCTGTTATTTTTGTTAAGAAATAACTATAATTTCATGATTATTGAGCTTTGGAAGCGTCAGCACGATTTTTCCGTTTGCATATTCATATTTAAGCTCACAATCGCTTTGCACGGAATAAATGCTTAACGGATGTTTATCCGACTTTATTTTGATTTCTACATTATATAGAGGGGTAATATCCTCAATAATCTCTATACCGTTTCCCCTTTTAACGGGAAGTGCATAAAGCAGCTGGCAGACCGTTCTATTCCCCTGTTTTGCAAGGCTGACAATTCCGCCCGACGGAAGATTTGTTTCAACAGACTTTGACTCTCCGAGCAGCAAATCAATTACATGCTCGGTTATTTCCTTTGCGGCAAGGCCGCCGCTTAATCTGTAATCGGTGAAAATGTTCCAGGGAATCAATGCGGTTGAATCCGTTATAATAATTCCATCCTCCGCTGAATCGGGGTCAGCCGGTGCATGCTTATGTGATGAAAAATGAAGAACCGTTCTCTTGAAATAGGGATTTTGGCGAAAGGCAATGCATTTGCCGTTTCGGTTTTTAACCCTCACTCCGCCGGAATACATGACGAATGACGAGCTGTTCATGCTTTTCAGCGGAAACTTCGGGCGGATATAATCGGGGCACATATCAGCGCAGCCAAGGTATTCTGCGCCGAATTCTTTCGGATATGTGCCGCCGTCCTTAGAAAGTCCTGATTTCCCGGTTGCAAGCACTTTCCCGCCGCTTTTGATATATGCCTCAAGCTTTGTTAAAAGAAACTTATCCAAGAGAATATCATCGGGAAGAATGATTAGCTTATAACCCGTGAAATCACTTTCCGTATCAATAACGTCAAACAAATACTTTCCTTCATGCAGGATTCGGAGCGCGCCTTCGTCGGCAGCATTTGACATGATATCCATATCGCCCGAAAACTGCGTTTCATTATAATAGCTCATAACGGCTTCGGACGAAAGAAGCGCAATATCCGTTATGAATTTAAGATTTTTAATATATTTTTCCTTTTTTTCAAGCTCTGAATATGCCGCGCCGATTATTTCATATGTAACAGGATCGGCTGCTCCGCTCGGATGCAGCTGATCCCCTATCGATGACGCTGCACCGTACACGCAGTTCAGCGCAACCTCGTACCGCAGCGCATTGGGATGCTTGAATCCGCCGTTTTCTCCCCATGTAGTGTGAAATTTTCCCGTCATTCCGAGATATTCCTTGTTAAAGCGGCGGACATACGCCGCTGAAAGCGGAAAATGCTCGTACCCGTAATCACCTGTCGGCAAACTTTCAAGCTCAAAATGCGAATTTGTTAAAAAAACATCACGCTGACCGCGGATAACATGACCGCCGTTGTGAAATACAGGCAGATTCTTTTTGCATTTGTCAACAGCTCCGCGAACCTTGGCGGTGTAGTTTAAATATACCTCTTTTGCAAGCGCGGAGGCATTTTTGTCATCGTAGGGGTCAAGACCGCGCCCGCGCATGGTTCTCACGCAGTTTTGGCAATAGCATGGCACAACGCCCGCAATATCCAGGAAAATTCCATCGCACTCGAAGCGCTCCGCAGCCTCCTCTATCTGCCCGAGGAGATAATCAAGGTACGGCGAATTAAAGCAAAGCCTGTGATAGCCCGGCACGGAAAAATTCGGCGCCCATGTAGTTTCTTCATTCTTTTTGCGGATAACCCATTCAGGATGTTTGCGCGCCATCTTTTCATCGAGCCCTGCGGAAATATAAACCTGAGTATGAACTCCTGCCTCCTTTGCCGCTTCAAGCTGCGCACTTAAAAGGTCAAAGCTTAAGTTCGGGTGCATTTCGCCCTTTTCCGTCGGATGATACGACCACCCGTGATGGCATTTTGAAAAAAGAGTGATTGAATCAACGTGCCCGGCGCGAAGCGCCGCCTTAAATTCCTCTTTATCAAATGCAGCGCCTATGTTTTTTATTTCTTCACTTGTGTGAAAATCAAGATGAACTTGTCTGAATTTCAAGCAACCCACTCCTTAAAAAGAATGCAGAATGTCATGCCGACGCTCTGCATTCTTTTATATATTTCGTTTTATTTAATACTTATCTTTTTGCAAATCGGTTCAAGTGCAGAACCGTTTTTCCATACGAAAGCATACACTCTGTCGGAATCCGCTGCAACGGTGTTAGCAACGGTTGTATATTCTCGCGAATCAAGAAGAGCGTTTGTTCTTACCGTTCCGATAAGAACCCCGTTTGAATCATATTGCGCAAATATCGCATCCGCATTAATGTCTTCATCTGTTTTGTTATAAAGCGAAGCGCTTGCGATTGAATTGCTCAGTGCAGATTTTCCGATTACAAGCTTGCCGTCAAGCTTTCCGTCATCGCAGAATGCACGGAAGATTATAACGTTGCTATCGGAGGAAGCGCCTTCATGAGTTCCGAGCACGGTTATCTTTGCCGTGTGCTTTTTGTTCGCGTCAAGCCCGGTAACCGTTCCGCGCGGAAATTCCATCGGCCATGTTCCTGCGTTGTATGTGCTGAATTTTCCGATAAGGTTTCCGTCAATCTCAAGACTGTAGTTTCCGCCGAATTGATTGCAGCGCATCCCCAGACAGAAGGTGCTGCCGTAAAAATCCATGGAAACACTGTCGCCGGCTTTTGTGCTCATTTTAAGCTCTGCGGTATAAGCGCCCTTATAGACCGCGTTATCTTCCCAATCTCCGTTAAATGTCATATCGGCATAGTTTATAACTCTGGGCGTTCCCGTCACGCGGTATTTCTCCGATGAAACCCAGTCTGCCGATGAAGAAGGCACGAGGTACATTCCTCCATTGGAAAGGTCGGATATTATTTTATCAGCATATATCTTGTAGCCCTTGTCATTAGGATGAGTCCCGTCAACCAAAATTGTGTTTTCGGCATTTGCTGCCGTCACATAACCCGCTTCGCGTACAGCGCCCTCAATATCAACCGCTTTGATTCCGTATGCCTCGCAAAGCTCGGCATATACGTTTGCAAAAGATACATCGTCTCCGGTGTTAATTGCATTATCCGTTGTGTTGACAAACACAACGGCAGGCGCGTCCGGAAGCGCTGCAAGGCGGCGGATAACAGATTCCATGTAGCCTTTCATCTTGCTGCGTGCTTCGGTATTTGTGCCTTTTATATCGTTATAATGGTCATTGACCGAAAACTCTATAAACACAATATCCGGATTATTTGATATAATATCGTTTTCCAGGCGGTACCATCCGTATTTAGAATCCGTTCCGGGAATACCGGCATTTATTATCGTGACATCTTTTTCCGAAAAGGCTGACTTAAGATATTCACCGACAAGCGAAACATAATTCATTTTTTCTGAGCTTGCCCCTGCTCCCTGCGTTATCGAACCGCCGAAGAACACGGCGTTAATACTGTTTCCGAAGCTTTTATCCTGCGCATGTGCCGCAACAGCCGCACACATAACGGCTGTCAATGCCATTATCAGCGAAAAAATTTTTTTCTTCATTTTATTTTCCCCCTTTAATTAAAGCTCAAGTTCTGCAAGAAACTCTCCGTTCTGTGCATAAACCGAAAGCTTTGCCGATGAAGCGCCGTTCGGAACGTCCATTGTGAAAGCTGAGTTTTTCTCAGCGCCGCCTTTGAAGCTGCCGATTGTATATGCCTGAGAGAGAACCTCACCTTCGGCATTTTTGATTACAGCCTTAACAGTGAGATCTGCTTTCATATCGGTAAGATTTTTGCATACTGCCGATATACGAATTTTTTCGCCGCTTTCCAGTGTGCCCGACATGCTGCCCGAAAGCTGCACTGCATTTTCCGGCTCGGGAGCTGCTATATCAAGTGTGAGCGCTTCCGCAAGGCAGTGGTTTGA
>CAJJUC010000040.1 GCA_905195005.1 uncultured Eubacteriales bacterium
ACTTCTTAGTATTAGGCTGAAGATAGCTGATTGGATCACCCTTGAGAGCCTTAATCTTATTGATTTTACCGTCTTTGATTGTAAACTTGAACACGCCGTTGTCAGTTTTCTTTGCAATGTTCTTTGCAGTAGCTTTAACAGCTTTTGTCTCAACATCGCCTGTACCGATAAATCCGGCAATCTTCTTAGCTGTTGTCTTGTCGTCAGTTGTTACAGAAGCGCCGTTCTTATCATAGTACTTAGCTTTTGAAGCAAGGTCATACTCTGCAACAGTACCGTCAGCAAGAACAACCTGCATAACATAACCGTCGTTGATACCTGTTTCCTTGTCAACTGCAAGTACAAGACCGTAGTTGCCGGAAGCAGCTGAGTCAGACTCATTGTGAGCAATCTGACCGTCAACGTTCAGATAGAATGTGCCTTCCTCGTCCTTAAGGCTTGCAACTGTGCCGCTCTTGAAGGGAGAAAGCTCATAATCGTTACCTGCGATTGTAACAGTCTTATCTTCTGTATCGTAAGAATCAACACTGCCTGTTACAGTCTTGGAAGAAGCATAAAGTACGCGAACGTTCTTGCTGATTTCAACTGTGGAAACAGTGTCACCCTCTGCAAGATCCTTAGCTGCTGCAAGCTCGCCGTCCCTGTAAACCTTTACAAGTACATCTTCGTCAGCTGTATCGATATCATCGAGACCGCCGTTGTAAAGAGTGAATGTGATTTCACCGTCTTCTTCAGAAACGGATTCGATTGTGCCCTCATCAGTGTAAGCATTGATTACGATATACTCGATATCATCATCATTGTCATTGCTGATAAGTTCAATTGTACCGCCCTGTCCAACAAGCTGTGCAAGACCTTCAGTGTTGTTCATAACCCTCTTGTCAGAGTCTGATTTATCTTTATCGGTCTCATTGTTGCTTGTTGCTTTGTCAAAAGAATCAACTTCATAGTTCTTGTAGATCTTAACCTTGGAATCAAGGTCAAGGTCATAAACCTTTGTAGAACCTGTCTTTCTGTAGCTGATCTGATCCATTGTTGTAAACTCTTTGTCGTCTTTGTCAACGAGCTGAGTCTTGCTGATCTTTGTTACAGTGTTTCCGCTGCTCTTCTCGCTGATAGCATAAACCATGATGTTGCCTGTCTCATCGTCTTCGCTGTCGCCGATATAAGCGATAACCTTTTTACCGAGAAGACCTTCAACATCTACAAGGCTGCAATCAACGTTTGTAGCTGCTTCGTCCTCAATCTTTGTTTCCTTACCGTTTTTGTAAACCTTGTAGAAAGCGTTGCTGTCAAGGCTGATCTTCGGAGTTGTGTTTTTCTTGTAATCGTTCTTAGCGTAGTCTGTGAAAGGAACATCGGAAACAACGCCTTCCCACTTGTTTACGTCAAGGTACTTGGAAAGGATTGTGTCGTCAGACTTAGCATACTCGTCAGAACCGTCTGTTGTCCATGTGTTCTGGTCAAGGATACGAACTTCAAGAGAATTGTAAACAAGAACTGCTACAGTAGATCTCTTTGCAGCGTCGCCAACCTTACCGTTAGCAGACTTTGTGATGCCCTCGGAAGAAGCAACACTGAGGTAACCTGTGGGGTAACCGCCCTTAGCCTGTGCAACAAGGTCATAGTTAAGTGCGCAAACAATCATCTTAACAGCCTGCTCATAGGTAACCTTATCTTCGGGACCGAAGTTTCCGTCACCGTAACCGTTGATGATGTTGAGCGACTGAGCTACATTGATGTAGCCTGCTGCCCAGTGGTCACCGGGAACATCGTTGAAAATTGTTGTGCCCGCGCTGCTCTTCGCCTGAGACTCGTAACCGAGTGTACGGCAAACGATTGCAGCCATCTGAGCTCTTGTAACTGTCTCGTCGGGCTTAAATGTGCCATCCTCGAAACCTGTGAGAATACCAAGGTTTGAAAGGATGCCGACTGCTTCGCCAACTGTTGTGCTTGCTTCAACGTCAGAATAAGCAAATGTGCTGATCATGCCCATGCTGAAGATCATTGCAAATGCAAGAACAACTGCGATTGTCTTTTTGAGATTTGTCATAATCTCTGCCTCCTATAAAATTATTTTTTGAAAGAGTTCGTTTCGTTTTTACTTTCGGCGACCTCTTTCAAATTCACCAAAAGTTACAGCAGCGGGGGATACCCCTCACTTACTATACTGCGATTATAGCACTCTATTTTTGCTATGTCAATATGCCTTTGCCAGATGTAATCAAACTGTAATCTTCTGTAATCTGCTGTAATATTTCTTCTTTATAATACACTTTTCATCATAAAACGAGTTTCAGCTATATATAATAGAAGAAACCCGTTTTGTTTGGAAATTATTGTAATTTAAATCTTTTAATAACGGTTTTGCCGCCCATATATGGAACAAGCGCCTCGGGAACAGTGATTGAGCCGTCCTCATTCTGATAATTTTCCATAATCGCCGCAACCGTTCTGCCGACTGCAACGCCGCTTCCGTTAAGAGTGTGAACATACTGAGCCTTTGAGCCCTGTCCGTCCTTAAACTTGATATTTGCGCGGCGAGCCTGGAAGTCCTCAAAGTTGCTGCAGGAGGAAATTTCAACATATCTGCCGTAGGAGGGCATCCAGACCTCAATATCATATTTCTTTGCAGCCGTGAAGCCGAGGTCGCCGATGCAGATTCTTACAACGCGATACGGAAGCCCGAGCCCCTGCAAAACCTCCTCCGCGTCATGCGTAAGCTTTTCAAGCTCGTTATATGAATCCTCGGGGCGCGTAAATTTAACAAGCTCAACCTTATTGAACTGGTGCTGGCGGATAAGTCCGCGCGTGTCGCGCCCTGCGCTGCCTGCTTCCGCGCGGAAACAAGCTGTGTAAGCAACGTGTTTAATCGGAAGAGCGCTTCCGTCCAGAATCTGTTCGCGATACATGTTCGTCACGGGAACCTCCGCCGTGGGAACAAGGAAATATTCCGTTCCGGCAACCTTGAAAGCGTCCTCCTCAAATTTCGGGAGCTGACCGGTACCTATCATTGAATTTCTGTGAACCATGAATGGCGGAAAAACTTCGGTATATCCGTGCTCTGTTGTGTGCATATCGAGATAATAGTTCACGATTGCGCGTTCAAGCCTTGCGCCGGCGTCCTTATAAACAGTGAAGCGTGTTCCCGTTATTTTCGCCGCCGTGTCGGGGTCAAGAATACCAAGGTCTTTTCCGAGATCCCAATGAGCCTTGGGTTCAAAGCCGAAGTCGCGCGGCGTTCCGAATTTTCTTATTTCAACGTTATCCTCATCGGAATCGCCGTCCGGAACATCGTCCGCCGGGATATTCGGGATTGTGAGCATCATTTTATAGAGCTCGTCCTCCGCGTCACGCACCTGCGAATCAATTTCTTTTATTTTTTCGGAAATTTTCTTCATTTCGGCAAAAACGGCAGTTGTATCCTTGCCCTCCTTTTTCATGGCAGGAATAAGCTTTGTTTCCTCATTCTGCTTAGCCTTGAGCGCTTCAACCTCGAACAAAAGGCTGCGGCGCTTATCGTCAAGCGCGATAACAGCGTCAATGTCAACGTTTTCTTTTCTGCGTGCAAGCGCTTTTTTCACGCGCTCAGTGTCCTCTCTTATCATTTTAATGTCCAGCATTATTGTCATCCTTTCCGTTGTTCGTTATATTCAGCGGTTTTTCCGCAATTATAAGCCCATGGCATCTATTATTCTTGTCAGCTCGTCAACAGAATAATATTCAATTTCAATCTTTCCTTTTTTATTGCCTTTAACTCTTACCTTCGTTCCGTACTTTTCCGAAAGCAGATGTTCAAGCTCCGTATAGTGCGATTCAGCCGCTTTTTTTACCGTTTTAGGTTTTTCCGCGGCTTTTTCCGGCTCTTTAACCATTATTTCCGTTTGGCGGACGGTTAGTCCTTCATCAATTATTTTATCGGCAAGCTTATCCCTGAGCGTGTGATCCGAAACTGCGAGCAGAGCCCTTGCGTGCCCCGTTGTAAGCTTTCCTCCCGAAAGATATTCCTTTATTTTATCGCCGAGAGTAAGCAAACGGAGCATGTTTGCAACGTTGCTTCTGCTTTTTCCGACGCGCTCGCTGACCTTGTCCTGCGTCAGCCCGAATCTGCCCATAAGGAGCTTATACCCCTCAGCTTCTTCAATCGGATTCAGGTCTTCTCTCTGCAGATTTTCAATCAGCGCAACTTCCGCCGCCTGTATTTCCGAATATGTTTTCACAATTGCCGGAATTTCCGTCAGATTCGCAATTCTGCTTGCGCGCCAGCGGCGTTCCCCGGCGATTATGCTGTAGTAACCGTTTTTTCCCTCGGTAACAATTATCGGCTGAATTATTCCGTGCTCCGAAATCGATGCCGCAAGCGCTTGGAGCTGCTCGCGGTCAAAGTTTTTCCGCGGCTGATCGCGCCGCGGTTCGACCATGCTTGTTTTAAGCATGACAACCTTTGTTTCGTCCCTGCCGCCGGAGCTTATACCGTCATCCGTTTTTTCAAAGAAGGATTCAAATCCTCTCCCCAATGCTCTGTTCACGTTTTATTCCTCCTCGCGGTTTGCTTCCGCGGACATTATTTCCTCCGCAAGCTCGGTATAGGCTTCCGCTCCCTTGGAATCCTTATCGTAATAAATCACGGGTCTGCCGAAGCCGGGCGCTTCACTCAGGCGCACATTCCGCGGTATGATCGTTTTATAAACCTTTCCGGGGAAAAATCTTTTAACCTCGTCAACAACCTGTATTGCAAGATTTGTTCTCGCGTCATACATTGTCATAACAATACCCTCTATGTATACGGACGGATTCAGCGCTTTTTTTATTCTCCGTATTGTATCTGTAAGCTGACTGACGCCCTCAAGCGCGTAAAATTCACACTGGATCGGAATAATAACGCTGCCTGCCGCGGTGAGCGTGTTTATAGTAATAAGTCCGAGCGACGGCGGCGTGTCAATCAAAATGTAGTCGTAATCGTTAATTATCGGCGCAATGGAGTTTTTTAGCTGATTTTCACGCCCCATAACGCTTATAAGCTCCAGCTCCGCGCCCGACAGTGAAAGGTTTGACGGGCACACGTACAAATTATCATACGGCGTTTTCACCGCGACCTTGTCCATCGTCTCGCCGCCGACAAGACAATCATACACCGTTTTTTCGCATCTTCTTTTATCTATTCCCAGACCGCTTGTTGAATTTCCCTGCGGGTCAATATCCACAAGCAGCACTTTTTTCCCGTTTTCGGCAAGGCAAGCCGCAAGATTAACCGTTGTTGTGGTTTTTCCTACGCCGCCCTTCTGGTTGGCAACAGCAATCACTCTGCCCATGCGTTTTTCTTCCTCTCTTTTTGATATGCGTCTATTATAACACAAAAATGTTTCATGTGAAACACTTTTTTATAAAAAAATATTATGTTTCACGTGAAACATAATATTTTTTCTCATTTTTTATGTATTCGCAGCACGAACTCGCTGTAATCATCGTTTTCCGATTCGCTTACGCTTATCTTTGCACCGCTCTTTTTCAGCATATCGAGCGTTTTATTAACAGTGTTTATATAAATGGGCATTGTCAGCGACGCGTCTCCCTTTATATGCGTGCATTTGTTTCTGCGGCTGTTTTCCCTGCCCATCATTCTCAGCTCTTTTCTTACAAGCGCCGCCGTTTCCGCGCATGTGAGGTCTTCCGCCGCAATTTTGTCTATTATATCAAGCTGCCTGTACTCATCGTGCAGTTTGAGAAGTTCCCTTGCATACTGCTCCGATAAGCCCTTTTCTTCGAGTTTGTAGCGTACCTTGTCGCTGAGACTTAATATTCTGATTTTTTCGCTTATGTGCGTTACGTCTGTTCCGAGCTTTTTGACAAGGTTGTCCTTTTTAATATGGTGATACGACAGCAAATTATAGTACCCCTCCGCCTCCTCGCTGTATTCAAGGTCAACCCTCTGCATGTTTTCCGCAAGTGACAGATACGCGCACTGGGCGTCCCCCGCCTTAATCACAACGGCAGGAACCTCCTTTAGACCGGCAATCACAGCGGCACGAAGCCGCCTTTGTCCGCAGATAAGCTCATATCCCTTTATTCCTCCGCGCACGACAATCGGTGAAAGGATTCCGTTTTCCTTTATCGACTCCGCAAGCTCAAATAAAGCTTTTCTGTCAAAGCTTTTTCTTACCTGGTACGGGTTTGGAAGTATATCGTTTATTTTAAGGTATTTTATCTTTTGAATAACCACCGCCATTTTTAATCCCTCCCGAAATATATTATAGCACCGTTTTCCGTATTGTTAAATAAGAATTTTTCGCCTTATTCCGCGGTGCGGTGACCATATTCACCCGTTTTAAGCAAAAAACCGCACGAAGCGACCGATCGGCTTCGTGCGGTTTATATCATGACAGGGGTTCTTTAACGGGCTTTCCTGCCTTTCTCGGATATTTTGACGGTGTGCTATCCGTCTTTTCAATTATAACAAGTGAATGTTCAATTCCGGAGGGAAGCTTTATTTTCTTAACCTCACGCGTTTTTCCGCCGAGCAGCTTAATCGCGTTTTTTGCCTTATCAAGCTCTTCATCGACAGACGGTCCTTTCATTGCTATGAAGTATCCTCCTTTTTTAACGAAGGGCAGGGCATATTCCGCCAGAACCGATAAATCCGCCACTGCGCGTGCAACTGCAACATCAAATTTTTCACGAAGCTCGGTTTTCCTTCCGCCGTCCTCCGCGCGCATATGTATCGCTCTGATTTTTTCAAGATGAAGCTCATTTATAGCCGAATTAAGGAAATTGATTCTTTTATTCAGTGAATCAAGCATTGTCACTTCAATATCTTTTCTTACTATTTTAATAGGAAGTGACGGAAAGCCTGCGCCGGCGCCTATATCGATAAGAGTGCAGTTATTATGAAGCCTTTCCGATAAAACCGCCGAAACGGAATCAACAAAATGCTTTTCCTCTATTTCTTCCTTTTCTGTGATAGCCGTCAGATTGACGCATTTATTGTATTCAAGCATCATTTCCATATATTTTTCAAATTCAGCCGACTGTTCATCCGTTATCTCAATTCCCAGACTGTGCGCCGCCTGCTGCAAATTATTCATTTCCGTGTCCTCCCGATGAAAGATATATAAGCAAAACGCCTATGTCAGCCGGGCTCACTCCGCTTATTCTGCTTGCACGCCCCACGTTTTCGGGGCGCATGTCATTGAGCTTCTGCCTTGCTTCAATCCGAAGCCCGTAAACATCGTCATAATTTATATTTTCGGGAATAACGGTTCTTTCATTCTTTTTGAATTTTTCAACTTGCTCGCACTGTCTTTTTATATATCCCTCGTATTCGACTGCGATTTCAGCCTGCTCACTCTCCGCCTTTGTAAGCTCCGGGCGGTTTTTATCAAATGCCGCCATGTCGGAATAGCTTATTTCCGGGCGTCTTATCAGCTCTGCAAGCTTTATCCCCGTTGATATGGGTGTGCTTCCCTTTTCTTCAAGGAATCTGTTCAGCTCCTCCGACGGGGGGATATTGATTTTCTTTATTCTTTCAATTTCTTTTTCAATATTTGCGCGCTTGTTTATAAATTTTTGGTATCTTTGTTCGGAAATCAATCCTATCTCATGCCCCTTGTCAGTCAGGCGCAAATCCGCATTATCCTGACGGAGCAAAAGCCTGTATTCCGCGCGCGATGTGAGCATTCTGTAAGGCTCTTTTGTCCCCTTTGTGACAAGGTCATCAATCAAAACACCGATATAAGCCTCGCTTCTGTCAAGAATCAAGGGATTTTTTTTCTTCAGTGACAACGCTGCATTTATTCCGGCAATCAGCCCCTGCGCCGCGGCTTCCTCATAGCCGCTTGTCCCGTTAAACTGCCCCGCTCCGAACAACCCCGGTATATTTTTAAATTCGAGTGACGGTTTAAGCTGCGTCGGGTCACAGCAATCATACTCAATTGCATATGCGCTTCGCATTATTTCAACATTTTCAAGCCCTTTCATCGTTTTAAGCATTGAAAGCTGAACATCCTCCGGCAGACTTGTGCTCATTCCCTGCAAATACATTTCATGCGTTGAAAGACCCATCGGTTCTATAAATACCTGATGTCTTTCCCTGTCGGCAAATCGCATGACCTTATCCTCTATAGATGGGCAGTACCGCGGCCCAGTACCCTCTATAAGTCCGTTAAACAGCGGACTTCTGTGAAGATTTTCCCTTATTATACGGTGCGTTTCATTATTTGTATAGGTAAGATAGCAACATACCTTATTCTCACCCTGCTCCTCCGTTTCAAATGAAAAGGGAACTATTTCCTCATCTCCGTACTGCTTTTCAAGCACCGAAAAATCAATGCTTCTCTCGTGAACGCGTGTTGGAGTACCCGTTTTAAAGCGCATCATTTTAACACCGAGCTTTTCAAGCGATTCACTCAATCCGCGTGACGGAAAAAGTCCGTCCGGACCGCCGCTGTAGGTTGTTTCCCCTATAATTATTTTTCCTTCAAGATATGTTCCCGTTGAAACTATAACAGATTTTGAGTAATAAACAGTTCCCGTATGTATGGTAAGTTTAAACAGTTCTCTTTCTTTTTCCACAGATTTGATTTCAGCCTGTCTTATATATAGATTTTCCTGCTCTTCAAGCCTTTTTTTCATCTCAATCTGGTATGCACGCCTGTCAGCCTGTGCTCTGAGCGAATGAACGGCAGGTCCTTTCCTTAAATTAAGCATTCTTGTCTGAAGCTTTGTTTTATCGGCAACCTTGCCCATTTCTCCGCCGAGTGCATCCAACTCGCGGACAAGATGCCCCTTCGCCGTTCCCCCTATACTCGGATTGCAGGGCATATTTGCAATTGAATCAAGATTAATCGTAAAAACTCCCGTTTTCATTCCAAGACGCGCCGCAGCAAGCGCCGCTTCGCATCCGGCATGACCGGCTCCTATAACAGCTATATCAAAATTGTAGCAATCATTCATAAAATAACCTTCTTATATTTACATTATTTACCAAGACAGAATTTTTCAAAAATTTTATTAACCGTTTCCTGATTGACGCTTATTCCCTCGGCTTCTCCCAAATGACCGACAGCCTCCTGAATATCAATTGACGCAAGATCACTGAAAAACCCATCCTCTATTCCTTTTATTGCTCTTTTTACAGCCGAAAGAGCTTTTACAACCGCTTCGAACTGGCGCTCGTTCGCAATCAGTCCCGACGGTTCCTCATCACCGGCAAGAGCTGATATTTTTTTCTTTAATTCTTCGATTCCGATTGATTTTTTTGCACTTATTCCTATATAATCCGAACGCTTTTCTTCGTGAATATCAGTTTTGTTCCCTACTTTTAAATAAGGAACATTAATTTCCGAAATGATTTTTTCTTCCTCTTTTGTAAGCTCACGCCCTGCTTCCGTAACAAATATACAAATATCTGCGTTTTTTATATATTCCACAGACATTTCAATACCCATGCTCTCTATATTGTCGCTGCTTTCCCTTATACCCGCCGTATCTCCGATTTTAACGGGGATTCCTTCAATATCAATCCATTCTTCAACAACATCGCGCGTTGTTCCGGCGGTATCCGTCACAATCGCCTTTCTTTTTTCCAAAAGAGCATTCAAAAGCGAGCTTTTTCCTGTGTTCGGTATTCCGCATATTGCGCATATTATTCCGTTATTCAGCGCTTCTCCGCGCCGCGCGGTGCTTTTCAGCTTTTCAAGCTTCGATTTTATGTTTTCAAGCTTTTCGGAAAGCTCTCCGCCTGCAAAAGCATCGATATCATCCTCCGGAAAATCCGTTGATACCTGAATGGCAGCCAAAAGCTCAAGCAATTCCTCTCTTATTTCAATTATGGGCTTTGCTATTCCTCCTTCTATTCTGTTCACCGCAGCCCAAAGAGCGCCATCTGTTTTAGCGTTTATTATATCGTTTACGGCCTCTGCCTGAGTTAGACTCATCTTACCGTTCATAAACGCTCTCTTCGTAAATTCCCCTCTCCCTGCCGGTGAAGCTCCGTGCTCAATCAGCGCGTCAATTATCCTTTCAACGCTTATAACGCTGCCGTGACAGCTGATTTCGCACACATTTTCCCCGGTAAACGATTCGGGTTCTCTGAAAACAGTCACAAGACACTGATCTATTTCATGACCGTTATTTTCACATACTCCGAACGTCACTGTGTGAGTTGCGGCATTTCTTATATCTTTCTTTGAGCGAAAAATTGAAGCGGTTATATCAATCGCATCCTTTCCGCTGACCCTTATAACGCTGATTCCGCCCTTACCTCGCGGTGTTGAAACGGCACAAACAGTATCCATATATTTATCCCCTATTAAACAGGGATGTAAAAAAAGATTTTTTACATCCCCATTTTCCCTATTCTGTCTTTAATTCGTTTTCTTTTCTGTTGTAACGGTATTTTGAAACATAATCGCTGCCGTATTCTTTTTTCTTTGTTGTTACAACTATGCAGCGGTTCGGATCTTCCCCTGTGGAATATGTCGTTATATTATGAAAGCCCTGAAGCGCGGAATGAATAATTCTTCTTTCATTCGGATTCATCGGCTCAAGAGTTACGCTTTTTCTCGTTTTCATAACGGTTGACGCAACTCTTTTTGCAAGCTTTTTAAGGGTCTCTTCTCTTTTTTCTCTGTATTTCTCGGTATCGACATTAACCCTTATATAGTTTTTCTCTCCCTTATTTACAACGAGAGAAGTAAGATACTGGATTGCGTCAAGCGTGTCACCGCGTCTCCCGATTATTCTTCCGACGCTTTCACTGTCACCTTTAATTTCAATTCTTAGAGTTTCATCTTCATACGTTGAAGAAATTTCACCATTAATTTCCATTTTTTCAAGAATTGCCTTTATATATTCCTCACCCTTTAAGGTCTCGGACACATTCATTTTAACTCTAACGACAGCGTCCTCCGCACCGAAGCCCAAAAGACCTCTCTTACCCTCGCGGATGACTTCAATTTCAACATTTTCTTTTTCCGTTCCGAGTTCTTCAAGCGCTGCCGAAACAGCCTCGTCAATCGTCTTTCCCGATTTTTCAATTATTTTTTCCACTCTTTTTTCCCTTTCCTTTCGTACCTTCGGCAAGCTGTTTTTCGTTTTCTTTTTTAATGACTCTATTTATTATTTCCTGCTGAATAATCTGAATAAATGTTGACACAAACCAATAAAGAGACATTCCTGCCGGCATAATATAAGTAAACCATGCCGTCATAACAGGCATAACCGCCATCATTGAATTTGTCATCGAAGCAGCCTGCTCATTTCCGGCAGATGACTGCGCCATTTGCTTTTTCGACATTATGGAAGATATAATGGTCGCTATAACAGCCAAAACAGGAAAAATCCATAAATGAATATTTGTTTCGTTTCCCTTGAGCATCTGGGTAAGATCAATTCCCATAAAATCAAAATTAATCGGCTGTTTTCCGAGCGCTGTAATCTGTTCTTTAACTCCTTTCATTCCGCACAGCGTTACCTGATAAACCGCACCGGACGCGCCGACCGCACTTTTTATTTTTTCTATCTGATCCGCCGTAAGCTGCAATATATAACGAAGCGGATTATATACAACCTGAATGAATCCGAACAAAACAAACATCTGCACAATCATCGGCAGGCATCCGCCCATCGGATTAACCTTATTTTTCGTGTAGAGCTTCTGCATTTCCAAGCTCATTTTTTCTTTATCGTTTTTATATTTTTTCTGTATCTCCGCAATCTGAGGCTGAAGCTGCTGCGTTTTGGCAGTGCTTTTCTGCGACATAACCGTCAGCGGAATCGTTGCAAGTCTTATCAATACTGTTACAATTATAAGAGTAAGTCCGTAATTCTTAACCAAGTGATAAAACGGCCTTATCAAATATGCCAGAGGCTCTGCAAATATATACATCTTTTTTCTCCTTTTTGTTACGGAACGGGGTCATAGCCGCCCTTTGAAAGAGGCGAACATCTCAAAATTCTTTTTACAGACAAATAAAGCCCCTTTATGACACCGTATCTGCTTAATGCCTCAATGGCATACTCAGAGCAAGTCGGCATAAAGCGGCAGCATGGTTTCTTTAACGGCGATATAAATTTTCTGTAAAACTTAATTGCGGCGATGATTATTTTTTTCAATATTATCATCTCTTTTACAATGAGTGATATTAATTCTATTTTTCACAAAATCCGCTTTCCTGAAAAGCGGATTTTAAATCTTTTCCGATTCCGTAATAATTACTGTATGCCGCACTGCTCCGCGCGACAATAACTATATCGTATCCTGATTTCGAAATTTCGGAAAGGCGGTAATTTTCTCTTATCAGCCGCCTTATTCTGTTGCGCACAACCGAATTTCCTACCTTGGGCGAAACGGTGATTCCGAGCCTGTTGTAAGAAAATTTGTTTTTTCTGAAATACAACACAATTCTCTTTTTTACAATTGATTTGCCTCTGTAATAAGCACGTCTGAAATCGCTGTTTTCTTTAATCGTAATAATTTTTTTACCGGAAACCACAGAAGCCACACCCCCCTCTAAGTTAAAGCGCGGCTTAAAATCCGGCTTGCACGCCCTTTTTTTCGTGTTCTTTCTGCTTAGGCAGAAAGAACACGTCTGCCTCTCTGACGGCGTCTCTTGAGTACCTTTCTTCCGTTAGCCGTACTCATTCTCTTTCTGAAGCCATGATCCTTTTTTCTTTTTCTCACATTGGGCTGATAGGTTCTGAGCATTATTCTGCACCTCCTTTATTTCTTTAAATCCTCATTTAAGGGATTCTTACTCACAATATCATAACGATACCACATTAGTATACATAAAGAAAGCCTTTTTGTCAACCATTATTTTCTCGGTTTTTTCTTCTTTTCTCTTATATTATCAAATTATTTTAAATTTATGTTGAATTTTTTTCTTTCTTTTGATATAATGTAGTTTGTTTGAGATATGAGGTTTTACACAGTTTACCTCTTTTAACTGTTGTTTTGCACAGTTTTTTTCCACAGGTATGTTTAAAACTTTTTGTTTAATAGATTAAAAAAGGATGTTTGATATGTTGCCGGAATTAAATGAAATGTGGACGCGATGCCTTATTATGCTTGAAAATGAGGTTACTCCCGTAGGCTTCAACACATGGATAAAGGATATTAAACCTGTTAATATAAACGATTCCACACTGACTCTTTCTGTGGAAAGCACAATTATAAAAAATATGGTGGAAATGCGTTACGGTGAGCTTATAAAAAACACTGTGACCGAAGCGACGGGAAAGCTTTACAATATTGAAATTATCTTAAAGGACGCTTCATTTACACCCGAAAAAAGGGCAGAGGTGCAGAATACATATCAGAAATACACATTTGATAACTTTGTCGTAGGCAATTCAAACCGCTTTGCACAGTCTGCTTCTCTTGCGGTTGCGGAGGCTCCGGCTTATTCATACAATCCGCTTTTTCTGTACGGCGGAGTGGGATTGGGAAAAACTCATCTTATGCATGCGATATGCAACTATATAAAGGATAACAATCCGGATGCAAAAATTGCATTTCTCAGCGCAGAAACCTTTACAAATGAGCTTATTAATTCCATTAAGGACAACACAAACCAGGAATTTCGGAATAAATACAGGAATATGGACGTTCTTCTTGTTGACGATATTCAGTTTATTGCCGGGAAAACTACTACAGAGGAAGAGTTTTTCCACACTTTTAACACCCTGCGTGAAGCAAACAAGCAGATAGTTTTAACAAGCGACCGTCCGCCGAGAGAAATAAAAACGCTTGAGGAAAGACTTCGCTCAAGGTTCGAATGGGGGCTTATCTGCGATATTCAGCCGCCTGATTACGAAACGCGTATTGCAATTCTTCGGAAAAAAGCGCAGAACGAAAACATAACCGTAAAAGATGAAATTCTTGAATTTATTGCGCAGAAAATAAAGTCCAACATTCGTGAGCTTGAGGGAGTTTTCAACAGAGTTATGGCTTACCGCGGACTTATTAATAAGGAAATAACGCTCGATGTTGCCATGGAAGCTCTTAAAGACTATGGTGAAAACACCGTTAAAAAAATAACTCCCGAATACATAATCGAATGCTGTGCCAAATTTTATAAGGTTAAAAAGGAAGATATATATTCCGAAAAACGCAACAGTGATATAGTGTTCGCGCGGCAGGCTTCCATTTATATAATAAAAGAGCTTACAAATCTCTCTTTTCCGAAGATAGGAGCTATTTTCGGAAAAGACCACACAACAGCCATCTATGCAATAAAGAAAATGAAGCAGACAATGGATAAGGATATAAGCATTAAGATAAATATAGAAAGCCTTATGAACGACATAAAGGGCGACAATGATTAACAGTTTAATGTTAATTAACAGAAAGGAAAAAAATGTATTATCCGGTTTTTATATAGGGTTTCACATACGATAAAGGATGTTAAAAGCCTTTATACCGGAAAATAAGAACATTTTAAACAGTATTAACATTACTACTGTTACTGACATAATAATATTTATTATTTTATATATAATAATTTTCTGAAACGGGGAGATAATATGAAGTTTTACTGCGATACTCAAAAGCTAAATGACGCAATCAGCATTGTTTCAAAGGCTGTTGCCGTTAAATCGCCTGTTCCTCACCTTGAAGGAATTTTGCTTTCGGCAAAAGGCGGAAAGCTGACTCTTACCGCCAATAATCTTGAAATATCAATCAAAACATCTGTTTCCGCTAATGTAAGTGAAGAGGGAAAAATTGTCCTGAACAGCAAAATGCTTTCGGATATTGTAAGAAAGCTTCCTCAGGATGTATGCGAAATAATATCCAATGAAAAAAACAATGTTTCAATAAATTGCCTTAATGCAGATTATAAAATAGTTGGACTGAGCGCGGATGAATTTCCGCAGCCTCCGGAAATAGAAGCTGAAAGCAAAATAAAAATAAAAAGCTCTGATTTAAAAGAAATAATCGGAAAAACGCTCTTCGCCGTTTCCGTTGACAATACGAGAAAAATATTTACGGGCTCTCTTTATGAAATAGAGAATAATGTGTTAAACGTTGTTGCAATTGACGGATATCGCCTTGCTCTCGTTCATCATGTTCTCGAGGGGGAAAATAATAATGCAAAATTTATTATCCCGGGAAAAACGCAGGGTGAGCTGGCAAAAATACTCAGCGGCAGCGAGGAAAGCATAATAAGCATCTTTTTCAGCAAAAACTATGCTTTGATAGAGGGCGAAAATATAGTATTTACTTCAAGACTTATCGAGGGAGAATTTTTCGCTTACAAAAATACGATTCCGAAGGAATCAAAGAATGTTATAAAAACCGAAACGCGCGCGTTCTTAAAAGCAATAGAGCGCGTTGAACCGATTATAGATGAGGTCAGCAAAAACTGCGTAAGGCTTACATTCGGCGGCGGAAAAATACTTATAAAATGTGAGACAGTGCTCGGAAAAGTGAACGACAGCGTTGAATGTGATTATTACGAGGAGGATATGGAAATTGGTTTTAACTACCGTTACCTTCACGACGCCGTTTCGCGGTGTGACGGAGAAGAGCTTGAAATGAGAGTCAATTCTCCTATAAA
>CAJJUC010000041.1 GCA_905195005.1 uncultured Eubacteriales bacterium
GACGGAGAAATAAGAGATGATGACGGCTTTGCCGTTTCTCTTTCATTCAGCGGAAGCTTCAAAGAGGAAATGAAGGATGAGGAGGTCGTGCCGTCCGAGGATGAAAATGAGAACGGCAATGATGATAATGCAAATACCTCCGAACCGTCCGGCGGAGATACGGGCTCGGTTGACGTTACGGATGAAACTAATGGTAGTAGTGAAAACACCGAAAATCAAAATCAGTGAGAAGGTCGCGGCAAGTGCTTTGCCGCGGCTTTTTTATTCGCTTGATTTGACAAATAAAAAAATTTGTTGTAAAATATCATCTTGGGAGATGATAGCATGAAAAAATTTTTAAGTATGATTATAACGGCAGCAATGCTGATATGTATGCAGTCAGCTTCTTTTGCGGCGGCAAGAATACCCGTATACCGTGCTAATGGAGCTATTTTCTTTTTTGATAAGGCAAGCGGCAGGATAAGCGGCTTTGCGGGAGAACCGAAGGATTTGATAATCCCGTCATCGCTCGGCGGATACAAGGTTACGGTTATAGGAAAAAATGCATTCGGCGGATGTAAAACGCTGCAAACACTTTCAATTCCCGAGGGAGTTACAACAATTGAAGCAAATGCGTTTGTGAATTGCTCAAATCTCAGAAGCGTTGAAATTCCGTCAACCGTAACCTATATAGGCGACAGCGCGTTTGTCGGATGCAGCTCGCTTTCAAACGTGATTTTCAAGGGATTCCTTGAAAATATTGAACCGAACGCTTTTTACGGAACGCCGTGGCTTACGGGGTCAACGGCTGAATTTGTTGCGCTCGGCGGAACAACTCTTATAAAATACAACGGCAGCGCGGAAACGGTTTATGTTCCGCAGGGAATAAAATATATCGAACAGAATGCTTTTGCATATAACAACACCGTAAAGGAAATCGTTCTTCCCGAGGGAGCGGTGAAAATCGGAGCAAATGCCTTTGTTCACTGCAATAATCTTGAAAAAATATATATTCCGTCAACCGTTTCGTTTATAGGAACGGGCGCGTTTGACGATACAAAATGGTTAAAAAATCAGACAAGCGATTTTGTGTGTGTGAACGGTATGCTCGTATATTACGGCGGCAGCGATTCACATGTTGAAGTTCCCTCGGGAATAAAGGGAATAAGCGGCGGCGCATTTCTCGGAAACGAATATGTCAGAAGCGTGCAGCTCCCCGACGGAATTATTTATATTGATGAAATGGCATTCGGAAGCTGCAAAAATCTTGTCCGCGTGAATATTCCTTACACTGTCGAAATGATTGATGATTTTGCGTTTTCCGGCAGCGCTCTGCTGACTCTTTTCAGCGGAGACGGGAGCTACGCTCAGCGTTACTGCGCCGTGAACGGAATAAATTTCAGCACCGATGTTTATGTTCGAATAAACGGCGAAATGATGCATTTTGACAGCGCTCCGGCAATAATAAAATACGAAAGAACCTTTATTCCTTTCCGCGCAGTTTTTGAAAAACTCGGCTATGAAGTTTCGTGGAATGCGGCGGACGGGTCTGTTACGGCGAAAAACGATGAATATGAGGTCACTGTCTATCCGGACGGAGTTATAAAATCAAACGGAACCTCACTCCCGACGGTTGCACCGCCCGTTTATCTCAACGGCTCGGTGCTCGTGTCGGTAAGAGTGGTTGCCGAGGGAATAAATGCCGCGGTAGATTGGAATGAAACTGCAAGAGCGGTAAATATAATAAAGTAAAAAAATAATTCTTCGGAACGGAGGAGCGATATGCGTAAACTGCTAAAAGTGCTTTTCAGTCAGCTTGTGATAGTCAGCCTGCTGCTTGTGCTGCAGGTTGGGCTGATTATTGCTTTTTTCATGAAACTGAGCGGATATTTTATTTATATAGACCTAGTACTCAAGCTTATAAGCTTTATTGTTGTGGTTATTATAATGAACCGACACTCAAACCCGATGTATAAGCTCGCATGGGTTATTCCAATTCTGCTTTTTCCCGTTGTCGGGGGGATTTTTTACCTGTTTATAATGGGGCAGACGCATACCAGGCTTTTCTTTGCAAGAATGAAAAATCTTGAACTTAAGACAACGCGTGATTATCGTCAGGACAGCTCCGTTTTTAAAGAAATAGAAGAAAAATTCCCCGAAAGAGCTTCAACCGTAAAATATATCAATAATGTTTCCGGTATGGAGGCTTACCGCTGCTGCGGCGCAAAATATTTTCCGCTCGGCGAGGATAAGTGGCACACACTCCTCGATGAGCTTGAAAAGGCGGAAAAATACATATTTATTGAGTATTTTATAATTAAAGAGGGGAAGATGTGGAACAGCATTCTTGAAGTCCTCAAAAGAAAGGTTAAAGAGGGGGTTGACGTCCGCGTTATGTATGACGGAATGGGAAGCATGGTTCTGCTTCCCGCAAAATATCCGAAAAAGCTTGCGTCAATGGGAATAAAATGCCGCGTGTTCTGCCCTTTCACGCCGTTTTTGTCGGCGCTTCAGAATAACCGCGACCACAGAAAGGTTTTGGTTATAGACGGAAAAACAGCGTTCACGGGAGGTATAAACCTTTCCGATGAATATGTAAACATCGGCTATGAGGCGGGCCATTGGAAGGACACGGGCGTTATGATAAAAGGTCCGGCGGCATTTGCTTTTACGAAAATGTTTCTCCAGATGTGGCAGTGCCAGAGCAGGGAAAACTTTAACATGTCGGATTACGAGCCCGAATTTGCCGCTGAGGAGCTTATGCCGGACGGCGGGTATGTTATGCCCTACTATGATATTCCGCAGGACAAATGCCAAACGGGCGAATTTATATATCTCGATATAATCAACAAGGCAAAAAAATATGTTCATATTACAACGCCGTATTTCATTCTTGATCATGAAATGGTGGTTGCGCTGACAAACGCGGCAGCAAGCGGCGTTGACGTTAAAATCATCTGCCCGGCAGTTGCCGACCACTGGTATGCGCGCGCCGTTGCGTACAGCTATTACAAGGAGCTCACGGAGGCAGGCGTTAAGCTTTATGAGTATACTCCCGGTTTTATTCATGCGAAAAGCTTTTGCAGCGATGACGAAATTGCGGTTGTCGGAAGCATAAATCTTGATTACAGAAGCCTTTACCTTCATTTTGAGTGTGCGGCATGGTTTGCCGGCGCGCCGATTGTGAAGGATGTTGTAAACGATTTTGACGCAACAATTAAAAAATGCCGCCCTATTACGATTGAGGAATGTGAAAGTATAAGTGCGCCGCGCAAAATATTGTATGCAATTCTGCGGATGTTTGCACCGCTTATGTAGAAAGGACTATAACGATGAAAGATTACGGACAGGGAACAAAATGCCTTCATGCAGGCTACACTCCGTCAAACGGAGAGCCGCGGCAAATCCCGATTATACAGAGCACTACATTTAAGTATGACACGAGCGAGGATATGGGAAAGCTTTTCGACCTTGAAGCAAGCGGATATTTTTATTCGCGGCTGCAAAATCCAACAAATGATTATGTTGCCGCAAGGATTGCCGCACTTGAGGGCGGCACGGCTGCAATGCTCACATCTTCGGGGCAGGCTGCAAATTTTTACAGTATTTTTAATATTGTTTCATGCGGCGGGCATGTTGTCGCTTCATCAGCAATTTACGGCGGAACATACAATCTTTTTGCCGTTACGATGAAACGCATGGGAATTGATTTCACCTTTGTTTCGCCCGACTGTTCGGAGGCGGAGCTTAACGCGGCATTCCGCGAAAACACATGTGCCGTTTTCGGAGAAACAGTTGCAAATCCCGCGCTCGATGTGCTTGACATTGAAAAATTTGCAAAAGCCGCACATGCGCACGGCGTTCCTCTTATTGTTGACAACACATTTGCAACGCCGATAAACTGCCGTCCGTTTGAATGGGGAGCGGATATTGTCACTCATTCGACAACAAAATATATGGACGGTCACGCAAGCGCAATCGGCGGCTGCATTGTCGATTCGGGGAAATTCGACTGGATGGCGAATAAGGAGCGTTTCCCCGGTCTGTGTATGCCCGATGACAGTTATCACGGCGTTGTATATGCCGAAAAGTTCGGGAAAGAGGGCGCATATATAACGAAAGCAACCGTTCAGCTTATGCGCGATTTCGGCTCAATTCAGTCTCCGCAGAGCGCATATCTGCTGAATCTCGGACTGGAAAGCCTTGAAGTCAGAATGAAGCGCCACTGTGAAAACGCATACAAGGCAGCGCAGTTCCTTAAAGGGCATAAAAACGTTACATGGGTTCGCTGCTGCGAAATTGAGGGAGACAAGGACTATGAACTCGGGAAAAAGTATCTTCCGAACGGTTCTTGCGGCGTTGTATCGTTCGGAGTTGGGGGCGGAAGATGCGCGGCTGAAAAATTCATGAAAAATCTCCGTCTTGCTTCGATTGAAACGCATGTTGCCGATTCCAAAACCTGCTGCCTGCATCCGGCAAGCTCAACGCACCGCCAGATGAATGATGAAGAGCTTCGAAATGCCGGCGTTTCTCCCGACCTTATTCGCCTTTCATGCGGAATTGAAAACGCGGAGGATATAATCGCGGATCTTAAACAGGCGCTGGAAACCATATAATTCGGGAGGAATGTAAATGCCTATAAAAATACCGGATAAGCTGCCCGCCAAACGGGTGCTTGAAAATGAAAATATATTCGTGATGGACGAGCTCCGTGCCGGAACGCAGGATATTCGTCCGCTGAAAATCGGCATCCTTAACCTTATGCCGACAAAGATAACAACGGAAACGCAGCTTGCGCGCCTTTTGGGAAACACGCCGCTTCAGGTGGAAATAGAGCTTGTACAGGTAAGCTCGCATAAGGCAAAGAACGTTTCCGAGGAGCATATGCTTGCGTTTTACAAAACCTTTGACGAAATCCGAAACAATAAATACGACGGATTTGTAATCACCGGCGCACCGGTTGAACGCCTTCCTTTTGAGGAGGTTGATTACTGGGATGAATTGTGCGAAATAATGGAATGGACAAAAACACACGTTCACAGCGCCTTTCATATCTGCTGGGGAGCGCAGGCTGCGCTGTACTATCACTACGGAATAAAAAAATACGATTTGAATAAAAAGCTTTCGGGCGTGTTCCGCCACCGCGTTGTATATAAAAATCCGATGCTTCTGCGAGGCTTTGACGATGAGTTTATGGTGCCTCATTCGCGGCATACAACCGTGAGTCTTGACGAAATAAAAAAGGTTGAGCAGATAAAAATTCTTTCCTGCTCGGACGAAGCCGGGCTTTATGCCGCGGCAACGGACGGCGGACGGCAGATATTTATAACGGGTCATTCGGAATACGACCGTGACACGCTGAAAAACGAGTATCTGCGCGACCTTGCCGCAGGAATGAATCCCGAAATTCCGAAAAACTATTTTCCGGACGACAATCCTAAGCGCGAGCCTGTCGTAACATGGCGCGGTCATGCTAACCTGATTTATTCAAACTGGCTGAATTATTTTGTTTATCAGAACACACCCTACGACATCACAGAAATCAAAGCGGAATAAAAAAGTTAAAATAAAATTTAAAAAATATGTGTTTACTAACCCCGGGTTTTATAGTATAATATACTTAAGAAAAGGAAAAAGCTTTTCGGACAACAAAACAAGGAGGGGCACATATGAAAACCAACATTTATCTGAGAAAAACGGAACTGAAGGACGAACAGAAGGAGATGCTTGTTAAAAAGATAGACAAGCTCGGAAAATTTTTCAATGATGACGCACAGACGGATATTGTCGTAAGCGAACAGCGTGACAAAAAAATTGTCGAGGTAACAATCCGCACGATTGATATGATATATCGCGCGGAGGAGCGCAACGATGAGGTTTATGACGCAGCCGATGAAATTGTTGAAGCAATTTCGCGCCAGATAAGGAAAAATAAAACGCGCCTTGCAAAGCAGCTTAAGAGCGGCGTTAAGACCGATGCATATCCGGGCGATGACAAAAAGGACGAAAAGGAAAGCGAAATAAAAATTGTCCGCGTTAAAAAGCATCATGTAAAGCCCATGAGCGCTGAAGAAGCCGTTTTGCAGATGAATATGCTCGGACATGAGTTCTTTGTATTTATCAATGCCGAAACAAACGAAACGGACATTGTTTACCGCCGCAAGGACGGTAATTACGGTCTTATCGAAACGGACTGATGCTGCATATCGGTCTTGCAATAATCGTTGAGGGTAAATATGACAAAATGAGAGTTGAGCGTGTGTGTGACGCACCCGTGTTTACAACGGAGGGCTTCCGCATTTTTAAGGACTGTGAAAAGCGCCGCTTTCTGTGCAGGCTTGCATCTTCCTGCGGAATCCTTGTGCTGACGGATTCCGACCGCGCAGGCTTTCTTATCAGAAATCACATAAAAGGAATTGTCGGAGAGGGAAAGGTTTATCATGCATATATTCCCGAAATTGACGGGAAGGAAAGGCGAAAGCGCCGCCCGTCAAAGGAGGGTCATCTCGGTGTTGAGGGAATGGAGGATAAACTCCTTGAAGATATTCTGAAAAAATATACGGCGGATTATGAAATCCGTGAAAAGATAACAAAGACCGACTTTTTTGAAGCCGGATTGTACGGCGGCGCGAACAGCGCCGCCGCACGCATTGCTCTGTGCAAAAGACTTTCCGTTCCGGCGGGAATATCGGCAGACGCAATGATTGACGCGGTTAATGCGCTTATAACAAAAGAAGAATTTTTTGAGATGGTGACAAATGAGTATTCATGACGGACACAGGGCAAGAGTTAAGGACAGACTTTTGCGTGAGGGTTTGGCAGGCTTTGCCGATCATGAGGTGCTTGAGCTTTTGCTTTTTTATGCGATTCCGCAGGGGGACACAAACCCGACGGCGCACGCATTGCTTGACAAATTCGGAACCCTGAAAAACGTTTTTGACGCAGACATTAAAGAGCTTAAAAGCACAAAGGGAATCGGGGATAACGCGGCAACGCTTATTAAACTGATTCCCGAAATAACGGGAGTTTATTCCTCGCTCGGTCTGCGTGACAGTTATATTATAAGAAACACTCAGGATGCCGGGCTTTATGCCTGCGGCAAAATCGGAAGCCTTTCAAAGGAAGTGTTTTCCGTTATATGCCTTGATTCAAAGCGCGCGGTTATTGCGTTTGAAATTCTGGAGCACGGAACGGTTTCGCAGGCGTCGGTTCATCCGCGCAAGGTTGTTGAATGTGCGCTAAGGTACAATTCCGCAGCCGTTATCCTGGCGCATAATCATCCGTCAGGCAATGCAGCCGCGTCCGAAAATGACAGGCAGCTCACAAAGGAGCTTTGCCTGCTGCTTGACGGAATCGGAATAAATGTGCTTGACCATATCATAACAACGTCGGCACATTCATATACAAGTATGAGCGATCACGGGTTAATGCCGAATTAAAAACATAGAAGGGAACGGATTTATATGACAATCGAAAAACTGCGTGCAGACATGATTGCGGCAATGAAGGCGAAGGATAAGGTAAGAAAGGACGTTGTTTCATCGTTGATTGCGGCTGTGAAAAAATGCGGAATTGACGCCGGAGTGCGTGAAAATATTCCCGAAGAAATGGTTGACAGCGTGCTTTTGAAAGAGCTTAAAACGGCGAAAGAGCAGCTCGATACCTGCCCTGCGGACAGAACCGAGCTTGTTGAGGAATATAAAACAAATTATGAAATTATAAAAGAGTATGCGCCGGCGCAGATGGATGCGGCGGAAATCGAAGCTCTTTTGAAAGATAAATTTTCAGATGTTATAGCAACGAAAAACAAAGGAATGATAATGAAATCCGTTATGGCTGAGCTTAAGGGCAAGGCTGACGGAAAGCTTATCGGGCAGGTCGTTGCAAAGCTTTGCGAATAAAAATTAAAAAGGATGAAAGCAAATGATTTCATTGCTGATAAAATTATTTGCATCCGATTCATCGCTGACGGCTGCGCAGAAGCGCAGCCGTTACGGGTTTATATGCGGAGGAGTCGGAATGCTTTTGAATATGCTGCTGTTTTTTTCGAAGCTGGCAGTCGGAATGCTGAGCGGCTCTGTTTCAATCACTGCCGACGCATTCAATAATTTATCCGATGCAGGCTCGTCCGCGGTAACTTTGTTCGGCTTTGTGTGGGCTGAAAGAAAGGCTGATAAGGAGCACCCGTTCGGTCACGGGCGAATCGAGTATATATCGGGTTTCGTTATTTCCGCGGCAATCGTGCTGGTCGGTGCGGAGCTTCTAAGCTCCTCCGTAAAAAGAATACTGAATCCCGAAAAATTCGTATTTAACAGATATGTTGTTGTCGTGCTTGCGCTTTCAATTGCCGTAAAACTTTATATGGCGGTGTATAATACCTCGTGCAGCAAAAAGATAAATTCGCCGTCACTCGGCGCCGCGGCGTCCGACAGTCTGAGCGACTGCATTGCAACAGGCGCGGTGCTTCTGTCATCCGTATTCATGTACTTCACAAATGTTCAGATTGACGGCTTTGTCGGCGCAGCTGTTTCGGCGCTCATCATACGGACGGGGATAAAATCGCTTATGGAAACTGCGAGTCCCCTGCTCGGAAACGCTCCCGATGCGGAGCTTGTAGAGAAAATCGAAGCGGTTGTCCGCGAAAACCCCGAAACAATCGGCATTCACGACCTTGTTATTCATGATTACGGACCGAATAAGATTTTTGTTTCGCTTCATATGGAGGTTGACGGCTCAAAAAATCTGTTTCTTCTGCATGATGCCGTTGACCTTGCAGAGCGTGAAATTTCGCAGCAGCTCGGCTGCGAAGCCGTTATACATATGGATCCGATAGATTTGAGCAATCCCGTGCGGCAGGAGCTTTACGAAAAAATTTCCGCCGCAGCGGCAAGGATTGCGCCGGAGATTTCGATTCACGACTTCCGCATGGTTCCCGGGCCGACGCACACAAATCTGATTTTTGACCTTGTTCTTCCGCCGACGCAGTATCAGTTCCGAAAAGAAACCGTCAGGAAGCTGCGCGAGGAAATCCGCAAAATTGACAGAAGCTATTTTGCGATTATAAAAACCGAAATATCATACTGCTAAAGAAGAGCGGCGGCAAAATGAAATCATGTGCGCAGATTTAAACCGCAAGCACTCCTCCGGGAGCCTCAAGCAGTATCTGCATATCCTCCACAGCGCCTGTCTGCGTGTTTACGAAAACGAGAAAATGCTTGTCCGAAACCGTTCCGCGGATTTGATAACAAAAGGCTTCCTTGCCGCTGTCAAGCGGAATAACCGCGAGCGACACCGTGTCCGTCTTAAGAGATTTGCTTATTTTTGAAAGCGCGTCTTCGCGCGTGAGTGTTTCTTCGGGAATATCGCGGTAGCAGTGATTCATAATGTATCCGCGAGACTCAAACCCAACAACCTTACCGTCGTCAAGCGAAACCTTAACCTTAACAAGGTCGGGATATACGATATATCCGTCCTGTGAGTAGGCATAATTTATAACAACGCTGCCGTTCTTGTTTTCATAATAGCTTTCGCGCATATCGAAAAATCCGTTCTGCACCAGAAATTCCGCAGCCTTTTTCTTTGCATCATCAACGCTGAGCTTTTCCTCCGACGGGGAACAGTCGCGCATAAGAAGAAGCAAAGCGCCGCCCCTTTTTGTAAATTCAACCGTTGAGCTTCCGTCTGTGACACTGTAAGCGGGGAGCTTTCCTCCGATTTCCTCAACGGTTTTCTTTTTGCCCTTGAGAAATTTTTCCGACAGCTTAAGAGCCGCATTTTTGTCTATTTCCGGTTTTCCGTCCGTAAAAACCGATTTTTTATCGGTAAGATGCTGTGAAAACGGTCCGTCATAGATGAGCGAAGGGTAGTTGTGGAACTCCTCCTCCATTTCGTCAAAATCCTTGGCAAGCGCACTGCGGCTTCCCTGCGAAAGCTTTGCAAGGCGGCTCTTTTCATCGCTGAACGAAAGCTTTCCGTCGTTTATATCAAGCAGCATGGAGTCGAGCGCGGCTTTAAGCTCGTGCGCATAGCTCGTAAGCTTTTTTATGTTTTCTGTTTCCTCCGCCGTGATTTCCTCGCCGCGCAGCGATTTCTGTGAAATATAGCTTGCATAATCGCCGACCTGTGAAAGAAATTTTGCCGTTTTTTCAAGCTTTGTGCTGTTCTCGGGCAAAAGCGCAAGATTTGCCTTAGCTCCGCTTGCCTGCCGCGAAAGCTCCGACGAAAAGTATGCCGTCCTTACGGGATCGGTCACAAGCTGCCCTTTGAGCAGCGATATTTCAATGTCGTCAACATATTCCGTAAGCTCGGAAAAAACACGGTTGTATTCAACTTCTCTTTCGTATGACAGCTTTTGCGCCCGGGAATACTGCATGATTCCGAAAACGGCCACAAGGCACAGCAGGACAGACAAAACCGCATACTGTTTTCTCTTTTTTATTGCATCACGCACATTTATCACCCCTATATATGTTAAAATCCGCAGAAATATGAAAAATATTCGTTTAAATTTAATATATGAATTATACGATTTTCCTTGAAAAAGCCTCAGATATATTGTATAATAACTTTATATGATGATGTTGTTGGAGGAAGTGCGGGAATGGAATATATAAAGCAGTTTAAAAGCCGTGATATGTATCGCGTCTTGCTGATGATGCTTCTTGATATAGTTATAATTGTTTTCTCAGTTTGGTTTACACATGTTTTGCGGCTGAACAGAATCATTCCGTTAGGGGAGAGTTTTCTTAACATTAAATTCCGTGAAATCCTGATTCTGGTTTTGCTGGTCGAGGCGGCGATGGTTCTTGCAAAGGCATACGTTTTTTCGTGGAGATATGCCGGATTTCGCGAATATTCCGTGATTTACGTTGCCGCCTTTCTCGGTACGGCAGCGTCGTTTATTCTTTCAAATGTCTTATTGCGTGACGAAGCGTCGTTTCTCGTTTCGGATTACGCCGTTATATATCTGCTCTGCATCTTCGGCTTTACAACGGAGCGCTTCGGCGGCAGTATGCTCAGGATTCTCTCAAGCAGAATTGCGAACAGCAAGGGAAACGCAAAAAAACGCAGAATTATGGTTGTCGGCGCAGGTGATACCGGGTCATCACTCATTAAGAGCATGAAAAAGGTCGGCAGTCTTTATCCGGTTGTTGCAATTGATGACGACTCGAAAAAACACGGAATGAGAGTGTGCGATGTTCCGGTTGTCGGCGGGCGGGATGAAATTCCGACGGCGGCAAAAAAATACCGCATTGAAGAAATCATTATCGCAATTCCGTCCGGCAAAGATTCGGAGAGAATCGGAATAGCCTCCATCTGCCGCAGCACAGGGCTTAAAACATCAACGGTGCCCTCTCTTTATGAGCTTGCAAGCGGAAAGGCAAATATTAACCAGATTCGGGAGGTAAATCCGCAGGAGCTTCTCGGACGGAGCGAAAAGCTTATTGACGGAAATGACATTTTCGGATACATAGAAGGAAAGGTTGTTTTGGTAACGGGCGGCGGAGGAAGCATAGGCAGCGAGCTGTGCCGCCAGATATCGAACTATAATCCGCGGATGCTTATAGTTTTTGATATTTATGAAAATAATGCTTATGAGCTTCAGATGGAGCTTAAGCGCCGTCTGCCGCAGCTTAAGCTGGAGGTTCTTATCGGTTCCGTGCGTGACAGAAAGCGCCTTGAAGAGGTATTTTCGAAATACAACCCCAAGGTTGTGTTCCATGCCGCGGCACATAAGCATGTTCCGCTTATGGAGGACAGTCCGAACGAAGCAATAAAGAATAACGTTTACGGCACATTTAATGTTGCCGATATGTGTGAAAAGTATGCGGCAGAGCGTTTCGTACTGATCTCAACCGACAAGGCTGTCAATCCGACAAATGTTATGGGCGCAAGCAAGCGGCTTGCGGAAATGGTAATGCAGCGCATGGCGCACAGGCAAAAGGAACGAAGTGTGCAGAAAACGATTTATGCGGCAGTCCGCTTCGGGAACGTTCTCGGCAGCAACGGCAGCGTTATTCCTCTGTTCAAGCGCCAGATAAGGGAGGGCGGCCCCATAACGGTAACGCATCCCGAAATAAACCGCTTCTTTATGACTATTCCGGAAGCTGTTCAGCTCGTAATGCAGGCAGGCGCATTTGCTCACGGCGGTGAAATTTTCATCCTTGACATGGGTGAACCCGTGAAAATCGTTGATTTGGCGCGCAATCTCATTGAACTGAGCGGATATACGCCCGATGTTGATATAAAAATTGAATTTTCCGGTCTGAGACCCGGTGAGAAAATGTACGAGGAGCTGCTTTTGGACAAACAGCGCCACACGGCAACGAAGCATGATAAAATATACGTTGAGCAGCCAATCGAGAACGATTCGGCAATTTTGTCGGAGATATATGCTCTGCGCGGAAGGCTTTCGTGCGAGGTTCCGATTTACGATGAAATGATTAAATGGATGAACGAGCAGTTCGAATGGAATTCATCGGCAGACCAATGTGACGAAAAAGTTACACAGGAGCAGGATTTACAGTGAAAAACCTGCGGTAAAATGCGTAATAACGTATAAATATTAAGAAATTGTTAAAAAAATTTAAAAAATATTACCAAAACACTTGAAATTGTTACAAATCGGTGTTATAATCCTCCATGTTGTTTTTAATTTTGGAAATCAAATCACCGCGCGGCGGTGAACATGGAGAGATGTATTGTGAAGTTTATTTCGGTTATAAAGAAAACGGCTGCGGCTTTTCTGGCGGCAGTGCTGTGTTGCTCTGCCGCAGCCGGTGCGGCTGACGTTCCGCAGTGGCTTTCGGAATATGGAGCGCAGACATATGCGGCGGCTAAGGCTGATTTCGGCGGGCGCAGCTTCAGCGGATATTGCGGCACATATGTCCGCTGTCAGCTTAAAGCAATGGGTATATTTGACGGAAAATATGATTTTCGCGGAAACGGAAATCAGTGGTATGACGGCTTTGAAAACATCGGCGGTACATCCGGCGGATATTTTGTGTACAGGGAGCAGGGCGCGGACTGCATAAACAAGCTTGTGGCGAAGTACGGAAACGATCTCAGAAACGTTGTTGTCAGTTTCCCCGTGCAGGCTCACTATTCACCGGAATATCCCGGCGCAGGTCATGTGTTCCTTATATATGCTCTTATTGACGGAATTGCGTATTACTCCGAATCGTTCAGCTTCGGCAGCCATGCGGAGGGCAGCGTAATTGCGGAAGATGTCAACGAGCTTATTGCGCGGTACAGCGCCCGTCACGGTTATCCAAGCGGCTGTGTGCTTTTCTCTGCAAATGATCTTTCGGGTCCGTCCGAAGATGAGATTGCGGCTCAGATTAAAGCCGAACAGGACGCGCAGCAGGCACGTGAAGTAATCGCGACCCTTGAGGAATCGTCTGACTTTTTGTTCTTTGCCGAGGATTTCAAATCGTTTGATGAAAATATTTAAAATTAATCCCAAGTGGTGCCGCAGGTATTGCTTGGGATATTTTGGTCAATCACGGAGGATGAAAACATGAAAAAGCTTTTGCCGATACTGCTGCTTGCTCTGCTTGCAGTTCTGATTGTCAACGGTGTATTGTTTGTCGGGGAATATTCGGCAACGGAATCGAAAAACGGCGCTGCCGTAACCGTAAAAATCCCGAAGGGCGCAACAGAGAAGGTTATAGCGCATACCCTTAAGGAAAACGGCGTAATTCGCTATGAACTGAGCTTCAGAATGAAAATGCGGAAATCCCCGTACCGCGGAAAGCTTAATTACGGAACGTTTGCGCTGCATAAGGGAATGTGCATTGACGATATTATTGACGAGCTTATGAACCCGACGGAAAAGGATAAGGGTATCAAGCTTACCATTCCGGAGGGCTTCAGCGCCGAAATGATTGCAGCGCGCTGCGAAAAGCTCGGTTTGGTTAAAGCAGAGGATTTCCTGTCAGAGCTTGAAAACGGAAAATTCGGCTTCAGCTTCATTAACGACATTCCGTCAAAGGACGGCGTGAAATATAAGCTTCAGGGATATCTTTTCCCGAGCACGTATGTGTTCAAGAGCACTGCATCGGCACATGATGTCATTTCGGTGCTGCTCTCCGAATTTGAAAAGCAGTATAATTCGGTGAAAAATCTGAATAAAAACGAAGTGAGCATGAACGATATAATTATATCCGCGTCGCTTATAGAGCGCGAAGCAAAGCTTGATTCCGAAAGAAGTACGATTTCGGGCGTTATCCGAAACCGTATAAAAAAAGGAATGCGCCTGCAAATCGACGCCAGCGTTGTATATGCCATTTCGGACGGTCTTTACGATGTAAGCCGCGTATATTATAAGGATCTTGAAAAGGATTCGCCTTATAATACATATAAATATGCCGGGCTTCCCGTCGGCGCAATCTGCAACCCGGGCATAAAATCAATAAAGGCGGCAATGCAGCCGCAGGAAAGCAATTATCTTTACTATCGCACCGATAATTCCAAAAACGACGGAAGTCATATATTTACCGAAACCTTTAACGAGCATAAGAGTAAGGCAAAATAACCAACGGAGCAGATAAAAAGGGCGGCAGAGATTGTACAAAACGGAAAAAAGATAAAGAAAGGCAAAAAAAGGGGAAAAAAGGAGTTGACAAGAGGAGGAAAAGGTGGTAATATAGCATACGTTGCACCGCGGAAGCAGTGAAGAGTAAGGCGGCACGAAAAAAACTGAAAAAAGTTGAAAAAAAGTGTTGACAAACGGAGCGGAGCGATGTATAATAAACAAGCTCGCTAAGAAAGCGGGCGGAGCTTGAACCTTGAAAATTGAATAGCGTAAGGGCTCAAAAGAAGAAATTCATTTGAGAAAAAAACTTAGGCGAAAATACAAGCCAGAGTACAGAGATGTACACGTACAGTAAGATGTACAAGCAAAGTAATGAGCCAAAACTCAAGAAAGATATGTAGGAGCGAAAGCTCTTGTATATACCATATTTTAGAGAGTTTGATCCTGGCTCAGGACAAACGCTGGCGGCGTGCTTAACACATGCAAGTCGAACGGAGTACCCGAGACAGAAGCTTCGGCAGACGTTTTGGAATACTTAGTGGCGGACGGGTGAGTAACACGTGAGTAACCTGCCCCTGAGTGGGGGATAACACACCGAAAGGTGTGCTAATACCGCATAATATACCTTTGCCGCATGACAGAGGTATCAAAGATTTATTGCTCAGGGATGGACTCGCGTCCGATTAGGTAGTTGGTGAGGTAACGGCTCACCAAGCCGACGATCGGTAGCCGGACTGAGAGGTTGAACGGCCACATTGGGACTGAGACACGGCC
>CAJJUC010000042.1 GCA_905195005.1 uncultured Eubacteriales bacterium
GGAGGAAAGAAAGCTTCAGCGCCTTTTCAGAAACGGTGAGGCGGCGCGCCTTATAAAGCGCTGCAACGATTTCGGCGCGGGAGGCGTGTCGGTTGCAATCGGCGAGCTTGCGGACGGACTTGAAATTGACCTTAACAAGGTTCCGAAAAAATACGAGGGGCTTGACGGCACCGAGCTTGCAATAAGCGAATCGCAGGAAAGAATGGCTGTTGTTGTTGCCGCGGAGGATGCGGAACGCTTCTGCAGCATTGCATATTCAGAGAATCTTGAAGCCACGGTTGTTGCGGTTGTCAGCGAAAAACCTTATCTTGTGATGAACTGGAACGGCAAAAATATTGTAAATATATCGCGTGAGTTCCTTAATTCCAACGGAGCGGAAAAGCATATTGACGTTTCAGCGGCGAAAATTGAAGGCTTCGCGCGTGATACGGCAGGTTCTTTTTCCGATAATTATAAAAAAATTGCGTCCGACCTTAACATTTGCTCAAAACGCGGACTTTCGGAACGGTTTGATTCAACAATCGGAGCAGGCAGCGTTGTGATGCCTTTCGGCGGAAAATATCAGCTCACACCAACACAGGCAATGATAAACAAGGTTTCGCTTGAAAAGGGCGACACAACAACATGCAGCTTCATGGCATGGGGCTTTGACCCGTTCGTGTCGGAAAAAAGTCCGTATCACGGCGCATATCTTGCGGTCGTTGAATCCGTGTCAAAGCTGATTGCATCGGGCGCGTCGTTTGAAGATGTTTATCTGACCTTCCAGGAATATTTTGAAAAGCCGAAAGACGACCCGAAGCGTTGGGGAAAGCCCCTTGCTGCGTTGCTCGGCGCGTTTGACGCACAGATGAATCTTGGCATAGGCGCAATCGGAGGAAAGGATTCAATGAGCGGAACTTTCGAAAATATTGACGTTCCGCCAACGCTTGTTTCGTTCGCCGTTACAACCGATAATATAAATAATGTCGTAACGCCGGAATTTAAGAGAAGCGGCAACCGCGTTTATCTTTTCAAGCCCGAAACGGATGAAAACGGGCTGCCCGAAACAAAGTCGCTGCTTTCGATGTTCGGAAAACTTACGAAGCTTATGCGCGCGAAAAAAATCGTTTCGTGCAGCGCACTCACGAAAGGCGGCATTGCCGAAGCAGCGCTGAAAATGTCCATGGGTAACGGCTTCGGTTTCAAATTTTCCGATAATATTTCGAAGGATGAAATTTTTGCGCTTAATTACGGAGCTTTCATTGCGGAAGCAAGTGAGGAGCTCAGCGGCGGCGTATGCATAGGAGCTGTGAGCGATGCGGAAAGCTTCGCCTTTGCGGATGAAAAAATACCGTGTGACGAGCTTTATTCGCTTTATGAGAACAGGCTCGAAAGCGTTTATCCGTGCAATATAAAAAGCGATGAAAAATCGGTTCCGGCATTTTCGTTTGAATCAGGGGCGGCATATCACAGCCGTGTTAAAGCGGCAAAGCCGCGCGTGCTTATTCCGGTTTTCCCCGGAACAAACTGCGAGTACGACACTGCAAAGTCAGCAATGCGCGGCGGCTGCGAACCGGAAATATTCGTGATAAACAACCTTTCGGCAGCGGCAGTTTCAGAATCGGTTGACGCGTTTGCAAGAAAGGTTCGCGAAAGTCAGATTGTGTTTATCCCGGGCGGATTTTCCGGAGGTGACGAGCCTGACGGCAGCGGAAAGCTGATTACCGCGTTTTTCAGAAATGCGGAGATTAAGGAAGCTGTATCGGAGCTGATTGAAAAGCGCGACGGACTTATGGCGGGCATATGCAACGGCTTTCAGGCGCTTATAAAGCTCGGACTTGTGCCGTACGGCAAAATAATTGACACGGATGAGCACTGCCCGACGCTGACGTTTAACACCATTGCGCGCCATCAGTCAAAGCTGGTCCGCACGCGTGTGGCGTCGAATAAATCCCCTTGGATGAGCCATGCAGCGGCCGGAGATATATTCACCGTTCCGATTTCACACGGGGAGGGCAGATTCCTTGCAGATGACGAACTGATTGCAAAGCTTGCAAAAAACGGTCAGATTCTCACACAGTATGCTGACCTTGACGGAAATCCGACGATGGACATTCGTTATAATCCGAACGGTTCATGCTGCGCGGTTGAGGGCATTTTGTCGCCCGACGGAAGAGTGCTAGGTAAAATGGGGCACTCGGAGCGCATCGGAAACGGACTGTATCAAAATGTTATCGGCAATTACGACATGAAGCTGTTTGAATCGGCAGCGGAATATTTCAGATAATGCAAAAAACGGCGGTGAAGCGGCTTGCTTTGCCGCTTTTTTTACGTTTTAAAAAAAATCAGAAAAATTTTAAAATAATACTTGACAAAAGACCGCAAAGGTGGTACATTATTGTTAGCACTCAGAGAGGTTGAGTGCTAACAAGTAAAACAGGGGGTGAGCAGATGGAACTGTCGGACAGAAAAAAAACAATACTTCAGGCAATTGTGGAGGACTATATTTCGACGGCGGAACCCGTCGGCTCACGAAATATAGCAAAAAATCACAGCCTCGGTTTAAGCGCTGCAACAATCCGCAACGAAATGGCTGACCTTGAGGACATGGGTTATCTTGATAAGCCGCATACCTCGGCAGGAAGAATCCCCTCCGAAATGGGGTACAGATTCTATGTGGATTCGCTTATGCAGCGTTACAGCATGACAATTGAAGAAATCGCCGGACTTCAGAGCAGCATGGACAGAAAATATAATCAGCTTGAAAATGTTATCTCCGAAATTTCGGATATAATATCAAAGGCAACGCATTATCCTGCAATTATCGAGCTTCCGGCCGAACAAAAAAGCCGCTTGCGCAATGTCAAAATGCTTCTGATTGAAAAGGGTCTTGTGCTGATTGTGGTTATCACCGACGCGGGCGTTGTCAGAAACAAGCGCATGAAGGTTGACGAATCAATCGGTTACGAGGTTGTTGATTCGATTTCAGATTTCCTGTCGGCGCAGCTTGCCGGGCTCAGCGCGGACGATTTCACATCGGCGCGGCTGATGCTTATTTACAAGGCAATGTCAGATTACGGCGATTTTCTTAAAACGGTTGTCGGATTTGTGATTGAATGTCTGGAAAACCCCGAAAATCTTGTATATGTGGGCGGCGCGTCGAATATACTGAATAATCCGGAATTTGAAAATATTGACCGTGCGCGCGAATTTCTGTCGTTTATCGACAGAAAGGAAAACGTTGCGAAAATGCTTGATGTTCTTGCAAATGATAAGAACAACATCAGCATTAAGATAGGCAGCGAGAACGGCGCTCCCGAAATGCGTGACACCAGCCTTGTTGTTGCAAACTACAAGGTGGGCGATAAGCTCCACGGAAAAATCGGCATTATAGGTCCCAAGCGAATGAATTACGCGAGAGTGGTTTCCTCGCTTGAGCTTATTAATGATAAATTAAGCGAAATACTGAGCCGCATGCTCTACGGAGATGAATAGGCTTGTTTGAGAAAGGAAGAGGTTCATGGCAAAGGATAAGGACGAAAAAACAGCTCCCGAAGCCGAAAACGAAGATATAGGCGCACAGGAGTCTTCCGAAGCTCCGCAGGAGAACGAACCGGCCGCGGGAAAATCCGATTCGGTTAACGAAGAGGATTATAAAAAGCTCGAGGAAAAATGCAAGGAAATGACCGATAAATATATGCGTGTGCTCGCTGAATACGATAACTACAGAAAGCGCACCATAAAGGAGAAGGAAAGCATTTATCCCGAGGCGAAAGCGGTTGTTGTTGAAAAATTTCTTGCGGTTCTGGATAATCTGGAGCGTGCTCTTCAAAGCGCGCAGGCAGACGATCCGCTGTACGAGGGTGTAAGCCTCGTTAAAAAGCAAATGGATGATGTGCTTACGGCGCTCGGCGTTGAACAGATTGCGGCAGACGGCGAAAGCTTCGATCCGTCAGTTCACGAGGCTGTGATGCATGTTGACGATGAATCGCTCGGCGAAAATATTATAGCCGAGGAATTCAGAAAGGGCTATAAAATCGGCGACCGTGTAGTCCGCCACAGTATGGTTAAGGTTGCCAACTGATTCAGTAAAATATTTACGGAGGTAATTGATTATGTCTAAGATTATAGGTATTGATTTAGGTACAACAAACTCATGCGTAGCTGTAATGGAAGGCGGCGAGCCGACCGTTATCGCAAATGCGGAGGGTGCAAGAACAACCCCGTCGGTTGTTGCATTCACAAAAACAGGTGAAAGGCTTGTCGGTCAGGTTGCAAAGCGTCAGGCTGTTGCAAATCCCGACAGAACGGTTATTTCAATAAAGAGGGAAATGGGTACAAACTACAAGGTAAACATTGACGATAAGAGCTATACGCCTCCCGAGATAAGCGCAATGATTCTTGCAAAGCTTAAGGCAGACGCCGAAAGCTATCTCGGTGAAAAGGTATCGCAGGCGGTTATCACCGTTCCGGCATATTTCAGCGATTCACAGCGTCAGGCAACGAAGGACGCCGGCAAAATAGCGGGTCTTGAGGTTCTGCGTATAATCAACGAACCCACGGCTGCGGCGTTTGCTTACGGAATGGATAAGGAAACCGATCAGAAGGTTATGGTTTATGACCTCGGCGGCGGTACGTTCGATGTGTCTATTCTTGATATAGGCGACGGCGTGTTCGAGGTTCTGGCAACAAACGGTGACACGCGTCTCGGCGGCGATGACTTTGACAATAAAATTATCGACTATCTCGTAAGCGAGTTCAAGAAAGAAAGCGGCATTGATCTTTCGGGTGACCGCCAGGCTATGCAGCGTCTTAAGGAAGCAGCGGAAAAGGCTAAAATTGAACTCAGCGGCGTTATGACGAGCAACATAAATCTTCCGTTCATCACTGCCGATGCAACGGGTCCCAAGCACCTTGACATCACTCTTACAAGAGCAAAATTCGACGAGCTTACGGCTGACCTTGTTCAGAGAACAATTATTCCGACAAAGAAAGCTCTCAGCGATGCAGGTCTTACAACGAACGACATTGACAAGGTTCTTATGGTCGGCGGTTCAAGCCGTATCCCGGCAGTAAACGATGCAGTAAGCAAGCTTATCGGCAAAGAGCCGCACAAGGGCATCAACCCCGATGAATGTGTTGCAATCGGCGCGGCAATTCAGGCAGGCGTGCTCGGCGGCGACGTTAAGGACATCGTTCTTCTTGATGTAACGCCTCTTTCGCTCGGCATCGAAACAATGGGCGGCGTTTGCACAAAGCTTATTGAGAGAAACACAACCATCCCCACAAAGAAGAGTCAGATATTCTCCACTGCTGCGGACGGTCAGACAAGCGTTGACATTCACGTTCTCCAGGGTGAGCGCGAAATGGCAAAGGATAATAAAACGCTCGGCAACTTCATGCTTTCCGGTATCGCTCCCGCTCCGCGCGGAGTTCCGCAGATTGAAGTTTCGTTCGACATCGATGCAAACGGTATCGTAAACGTAAGCGCGAAAGACCTCGGAACAGGTCAGGAGCAGAAGATAACGATTACTGCGTCCTCAAACCTCAGCGAGGAGGATATTGACAAGGCTGTCAAGGAGGCCGAGCAGTATGCCGAAGAGGATAAGAAGCGCAAGGAAGAAATTGAAGTAAGAAACAATGCCGACCAGCTTGTATATCAGAGTGAAAAGGCGCTCGGCGAGCTTGAAGGCAAGATTGACGAATCCGAAAAATCGGCTGTTCAGGCAGAGGTTGACAAGGTGAAGGAGGCTCTTAAAGGCAGCGATACCGAAGCAATCAAAGCGGCAACGGAGGAGCTTCAGAAGAAGTTTTATGAAATAAGCTCCAAGCTTTATCAGCAGCAGGCTCAAAGCGGTGCGCAGGGCGCTCCGGGAGCGGATGCAGGTCAGGCTCAGAACGGCGAAAATGTGTATGACGCCGATTTCACGGAGAATAACGACAATAAGTAATCAAACGGGCACTCAAGGGGCTGCTTAATTATCGGCAACCCCTTTGGTTGCGTTTAATTGAGGTGTGCGTATATGGCAGAAAAAAGAGATTATTATGAAGTCCTCGGCGTCAGCAAAAGCGCCACGGACGATGAGATAAAAAAAGCCTACAGAAAGCTTGCAAAAAAATATCACCCCGATTTGAATAAGGATAATCCCGAAGCAGCGGAAAAATTTAAGGAGGCTGCGGAAGCGTACGACGTTTTGAGCAATTCCGAAAAAAGAAGCCGTTACGATCAGTTCGGTCATGCAGGCGTTGACCCGAACGCAGGCTTTGGCGGCGGCGATTCATATTCCGGCGGCTTCGGCGGCTTCGGAATGGACGATTTGGGAGACATTTTCGGAAGCTTTTTCGGCGGCGGCAGCGGTTTTGGCGGCGGTTCACGCAGAAGAAACGGACCGGTTCGCGGCCGTGACATACAGCAGGCGATAGAGCTTACATTTGAAGAAGCGGCATTCGGCTGCAAAAAAACGATAACGGTAACGCGCATGGAAAACTGCCCGAAATGTAACGGCAGCGGCGCAAAGCCCGGAACAAGTCCCGTTAAGTGCTCCAAGTGCGGCGGCACAGGGCAGATGCGAACCGTGCAGAACACTCCGTTCGGTCAGTTCGCGTCAACAAGCACATGTAACGCCTGCGGCGGACGGGGAACAACCATCAGCGACCCGTGTCCGGATTGCGGCGGCAGCGGTCGAATCAGAAAAACGCATAAAATTGATGTCAACATACCGGCAGGCATTGACCACGGGCAGACGGTTTCCGTGCGCGGTCAGGGAGAAGCGGGTCAGAAGGGCGGTCCTTCCGGCGATTTGCTGATAACGGTTTATATAAAGAAAAACAATGTGTTCACGCGCGAAGGAAACAATGTCTATGTTGATGTGCCGATTACGTTTGTTCAGGCGGCGCTCGGCTGCGAAATTGAAATCCCGACGATTGACGGCAAGGTGATGCAGCGCTTCCCCGAGGGCACTCAGCACGGAACAAAATTCCGCCTGAAAGGAAAAGGCATCCCGAGCATCCGCGGCGGCGCACGCGGTGACCAGTATGTGCGCGTTGTTGTTGAAATTCCGAAAAATCTTACTCAGCGTCAGCGTGATATTCTTCAGGAATTTGCAAAGGAAAGCAATGAAAAAAACTATAATCAGCGAAAGAAATTTACTGATAAGATAAAGGATTATTTCAAATAAACCGAAAGGAAAAAACCAAATGGAATGGCTTGAAGTAAGCATTTACACAACCAACGCAGGGATTGACCCGATTTGCGGCAGATTGTACAATATAGGTGTCACGGGTGTTGAAATCAAAGATAAGGACGAATTTGAGGACTTCCTTGAAAATAATAAGCAATACTGGGATTATGTTGACGAACGCCTGCGCGAAGAAATGAACGGGGAAACGTGCGTTAAAATCTATGTGAGTGACAACGAACACGGTCACAAGCTTTTAATGCACGTCCGCGATGAGCTTGCGGCGCTGAAAGGACTTGATGCGGAAAACAAGTTCGGCTCGCTCAGAATTGAAATGCATTCGCTGTGTGAGGAAGATTGGGAAAATAACTGGAAGCAGTATTTCAAACCGATTTATGTCGGCGACAGGCTTGTTATAAAGCCGGAATGGGAAGCGATTGACGACGCTGACGGAAAAATCGTTTTTAATATCGACCCCGGGATGACCTTCGGCAGCGGTCAGCATGAAACCACGCGCCTGTGCGTTGAAGCTCTTGACCGTCTTGTCAAAAAAGGCGATAAGATTCTCGACCTCGGCTGCGGAAGCGGAATTTTGTCAATAATTTCGCTTATGCTGGGTGCGTCGTATGCACGGGCAATCGATATTGATCCCAACTGCAAAAAAATTGCATATTCCAACGCTGCGCTTAATTCAATCGGAAGCGATGTATATACCGTGCTTGACGGAAACATTATAACGGACGAAGAGCTGAAAATACAAACGGAGGAAAGCGGTCCGTATGACATTGTTGTTGCCAATATCGTGGCTGACGTTATTATTCCGCTTTCCGGGGATGTGCGCCGTTATTTGAAAAAGGACGGCGTGTTTATCGCCTGCGGAATCATAGAACCGCGGCTCGGTGAGGTTAAGGCTGCAATAGAAAATGCAGGATTCAGAATTAAACATATTGAAAATGAAAACGATTGGTATTGCATAATATCAACCGAAGGGTGAAGAAAATGGCGAATTTTTATATAGATAAATCGCAGATTTCGAACGGAAAGGCTGTTATTGACGGGGAAGAAGCAAAACACATCAGCCGTGTTCTTCGCATGAAAACTGGGGACAGCGTTGTTCTTTGCGACGGCAGCGGCATGTTCTACAGTGCTCGTCTGTGCGATTTTGACGGTAAAACCGTCACGGCTGAAATCGAGGATGTTTACCGTGCGCCGAGCGAGCCTAAGCTCAGCATAACGCTTTATCAGGGCGCGCCGAAAGCAGCAAAGCTTGAACTGATTGTTCAAAAGGCAACCGAAATCGGCGTTGTGCGCATTGTTCCGATGAACACTGCACGCACGGTTGCCAAGCTTGAAAAAGCGTCAAAGCTTGACCGCCTGCGCAAAATCGCGCGTGAGGCGGCAAAGCAGTGCAAGCGCGGCATTGTCCCCGAAATATCGGAGCCTGTAAGTTTTAAAGAAGCGGTCAGCCTTGCGGCGGCAGATGAGCTTGCGATTATTCCTTATGAGGAGGAAACGGAAAATTCACTTAAAAATATTCTGCGCGGCAAAAATATAAGCTCACTTTCGATTATGATAGGACCGGAGGGCGGTTTTGACGAGGGTGAAATTAGGCTTGCTGCGGAAAATTCCGTTATCCCCGTCACACTCGGAAAACGGATTCTTCGCACCGAAACCGCAGGATTGGCAGTTTCTGCCGTTTCACTTTATGAGCTTGGTGACATGGAATGATTGCGCTGTATTATTCATTCGGGTCATTTGACAGCGATTCATTTATAAACAGCGCTCTGATTCGTTTTACCGGCAAAAAGGGTGGTTTTAGGATAATCAGAGAAAGCGGAATAAAGCCGTATGTGAGAGAAAAGAATCTGTATTTTTCACTTTCGCACACAGACGGACTCACGATTTGCGCAGTCAGCAGCTTCCCCGTCGGAGCAGACGCGGAAAAGCGCCGAACCGTTAAAAATGCCGCGAAGATAGCGCAGCGTTTCCTGAAGCGCAAATTGCGTGAAACAGATGATTTTATTTCCATGTGGACAGAATTTGAAAGCCGCGTTAAATACGAGGGCTGCGGAATTGCAAATTACCGCGGTGAGGGCGGTGCTGAAACGCAAAGCTTCAGCATCGGCGATTACAGCGTTTCGGTATGCGCGGAGCATATCGGAAAAATTGTAAAGGAGAGAATGACAATGGGTATTTTGAACAGAGCGGACATAATGCTTCCGGTAACGAATGAGCCGGAAAAATGGAGCGTTGTGGCATGCGATCAGTATACATCGCAGCCGGAATACTGGGAACGCGTTAAAAATTTTGTCGGTGATGCTCCGAGCACGCTCAATCTTGTTTATCCCGAAGCCTTTCTCAGCGAGGGAGAAAGCAGAATCGAAAAAATCAATTCCGCCATGAAAAAGTATATGGAGCAGGGATTGTTCAATGAATATAAGGACTGCCTTATTTATGTTGAACGAACGCTTTCCGGCGGAAGAGTGCGCCGCGGAATCGTCGGAGCGGTTGACCTTGAATGTTACGACTTCAGAAAAGGCGCAAAAAGCGCAATCAGAGCAACCGAGGGAACTGTCATGAGCAGAATCCCTCCGCGCGTTAAAATCCGCGAGAATGCTCCGCTTGAGCTGCCGCATGTTATGCTGCTTGCCGATGACCCGGAGGACGTTATCTTTTCAAGCGTTTCAAAAGGAAAAATGCTTTATGATTTCGATCTGATGGAAAACGGAGGGCATTTGAGCGGCTGGCTTCTTGACGGAAACAGGGCGGACAGTGTGATTTCCGCTGTTGACGCTTTCGCGCAAACGGCGGAGGACGGACTTGTTTTCGCCGTGGGAGACGGAAATCATTCTCTTGCAACGGCAAAAACCTGTTGGGATAATATAAAGGCTTCGCTCAATGAGCGGGAACGCCTGACGCACCCGGCAAGGTTCTGTCTTGTTGAAATTGAAAATATTTATGACAAGGTGCTTGAATTTGAACCGATTCACCGCATTGTATTTAATGTTGATAAAAAAGCTTTTACGGAAAAGTTTATAAAAGAATGTGCCTGCACAGCCGAAAACAACGGCGGTCAGTATGTTTCCGTTGTAGTCGACGGAAAACGCACCGATTATTACATGAACAGTAAAACAACTCCGCTTTCTGTCGGAACGCTTCAAAAATTCCTTGACAATGAGGAATGTGAGGTTGATTATATTCACGGAGAGGATGTTGTTTGCGACCTTTCGAAAAAGTCGGGCGCAGTGGGCTTTCTGCTTCCAAAGCCCGAAAAGGACGCACTGTTCGAAACGGTTATAAAGGACGGTGCACTTCCGAGAAAAACATTTTCAATGGGTGAAGCAAATGAAAAACGCTTCTATATGGAGGCAAAAAGAATCAGACCGGTTTGTTAGTGTTATTAAACAGACATTTAACAGTCATGAGGGTCGCAGCGAAATGAAATAATATTTCACTGCAACCCTCATTTTTTGCATCTCAAATATTTCACTGAATTCATTTCCGCAATTCTTTTCTTTTGCTTCTGCGCACCCGGTTAATGTGTCTTTCAAAGGCGCCGCTGTTCAGCAATTCTGTTAATACATACTGCTCGAACGTTGAAACGGTGCAAGAGTAAAAACCAAGCTTTTCCTGAAATATATCTGTCAATTTATGCGGAAGCACCATGTAACCTATACGCATTGAAGAAGAAATCGTTTTTGAAAATGTATTTAAGTATATCACGTTATCGTTGCCTGAAAGCTTAAAAAGCGTTTCCATTGGCTGTGAGGACACGGAAAATTCGGAGCCGTAATCGGATTCTATAATGATGCGTTCTCCGTTTTTTGCCCATTTTATATATTCGTGCCGCTTGGACGCCGACGCCGTAACTCCGCTCGGAAAGCTTTGATACGGTGTAGTATGCAAAATGTCCGCTTTTGACATGGAAAGAGCCTTACTTTCGATTCCGTCTTTCGCTAAAGGCAGCAACTCGTATTTTACCCCTGCCATAGAATAAATTTGCCCGATTTTCTCATAAGACGGATTTTCAATAGCAAATGTCTTATCTTTGCCGAGCAAATCGACAATCAGCGTATATAAATATTCTGCTCCCGATCCGATTACAATTTGTTCGGCATCTATATTCATTGCCCTGTTGCGCATAAGATAATGTTTTATTGCATTTCGAAGCTCTAAACAGCCGATGTTTGGTGACTTATCCAGAATAACATCATAGTATTCGGAAAGAACCCTGCGCATCGTCTTACTCAGAACAGAAATCGAAAAGGTTGGGTAAGATGATGCAGAGATTTTGTGGCTTACCGGCTGAACGGGAGGAATGTATGCAGAGGCGAAACCATCGCTTTGCCTGAAAGTAACGAAATAACCGCTGCGTTCACGCGCCTCTGCGTATCCTTCATCACATAAAAGGGAATAGGCATGTTCTATCGTTATTGTGCTGACTCCGATTTCATCGGCAAGCAATCTCTTTGAGGGAAGCTTGCTGCCGTACGGGAATACGCCTGCAATAATATCATCCCGTATATGTATATAAATGCTTAAATAAAGCGGCTGTTCGGTTTTGTTGATTATATAGTTCATCTGGTTATATTTATTTCTCCTATTCTGACTATTGTGTATCATCAGCTGCAATTGTATAATACTATCAATCAAATGTCAAGGGGGAATTGATATGCAAAAGAAGAAAACAACGAAATGGTTATGCACTGCCGCTATGTTTATGGCGCTTAATGTTGCAATGAGCTCATTCGGGATTCCCGTTCCGGGCGGACATCTTTATATCAATGATGTTGTCATCTGCACCGCAGCGATTTTATTAGACCCGTTTGCCGCATTTATGGTCGGAGGAGTCGGGGCTTTCTTGGGCGACTTATTGTTTTATCCGGCGCCGATGTTTGTTTCTTTGGTTACTCATGGGCTGCAGGCAGTTATCATTTCTGTATTTTCGCATCACATTTTAAAAAAGCGCCCTGTATTATCTTCGGGAATCGGGGTGGCAATCGGGGCAGTGATTATGGTTGTCGGCTATTCGCTCGGCAGAGCATTTATTTACAGCACCCCTGAATATGCTGTTATGAAATTGCCTTATCAAATATTACAGGCAGTTGTCGGTGCTGTTGCCGGGATGGCGCTGTGCTGGAAATGCGGAGTATATAAGCTATATAATCAAGAAATCACGAAATAACAATGGTATTTGCATTTTTTATATGTTCGTGTTTGAATTGCAATGAAATAAAGCCGAAAACTCGGTTTCCGAGTTTTCGGCTTTGTTCTTCGGCTTATTCAATTTCGGGTATTGAGTCAAGTCTGTATTTTTCAACCTGGGGATAAGAAATTCCGCGAATCCATTTTCCGCGTGTGAAATCGGGAATCGGAACGGGTGCGCCTCCGAGTGCGATTGACTGCTCACTGAGTGCGGAAATCGACATCCATGCCGCCGCGTCGTAAACGTTTATCGGCGGAAGCTTGTTTTCCTTAACGCTTTCGAAAAATGCGCGGAGTACAAGCCAATCCATGCCGCCGTGACCGCTGTGAACACCGTCATTGAGATATTCTTTCCAAAGAGGATGGTCATATTGCTCGCTCAGCTTATCGGCATTGCCCCAGTTAGGTTTCCAATCCCCTTCGCCTTCATCGCCGTTGAAGAAGATTGAATCGTTGTTTTCGGCATAATATGCATGAGTTCCGTGAACGTTGAAATTCCTTGAATAAGGATGGGGGAGAGTTGTGTTGAGTGACAGAAGAATTGTTTCTCCGCCTGCGCATTTTATGATTGTTGTAATAACGTCACCCTGCCTGAAGTCAACGGCTGCAAGCGAATCATCGCTGCCGCGTTTGTCGAGAACATAGTCGTGCAGTCCGGCGGACTTGGAAGCAAACGAAGTAAGTGACAGCATTCTGTTGCCGTTATTTATATTAAGCAGCTTTGCAATCGGACCGAGCTCGTGTGTGGGATAATTTTCACAGTTGCGGTGAATATAGTTCTGCAAACGATAGTGGCGTCTTTTCGCGCCGCTCGAAACCTCTTCGCGCAAATCATGCATATATGCGCCGTCGCAGTGAACAATTTCGCCGAACACGCCGCTTTTCGCCATGTTAAGGCACATCAGCTCTCTGCGCCCATAGCAGCAGTTTTCAAGGAACATAAACGGAGTTTTTGTTTCCTCGTATGTATCCACAAGCTTATGGCAGTCGCTGATGTCGTATGCACCGCCGACCTCCAGAGCCGTCCATTTGCCTGCGCGCATCGATGCTATGGCAAGATCCGCATGTGCTTCCCATGCGGCGCTGATGAGCACTGCCTTAATCTCGGGCATTTTCAGAATATCGCGGTAGTCCTGCGTCATAACCGGTTCATTTCCGCACTTTTCCTTTATAACCTTAAACGCATCCTCAGTTCTGTCCTTATATGAGTCGCAGACAGCGTAAATCTCAATATCATCCATTTGCGTTATCTCGTTGAGAAGCCCCGATCCGCGCTGACCGAGACCGATAATTCCAAGCTTTATTTTATCCATTTTAATCCGCACCTCTTTACAAATTTGTTTTTCTTGTATATAATTATAAATGGTTTAAAATCAAATGGAATATGAAATAAGGTATATAATATTCGAAATCGGACACTTTTGGAGGCTGATATGTGGGATAAAACAGTATTTTACCATGTGCCGCGCGTTTTATCGGTTTATTCGCTTAACACGGCGTTTCATTCGTACAAGGACAAGGACTATTATTTTTCGGGAGAAATGCATAATTTCTGGGAGCTTATCTGCATAAAAAGGGGCAGGGCACTTATTGCAAAGGACGACAAGATTTATCATCTTTCGGAGGGGGGAGCTGCGCTTCATCCGCCGATGGAATTTCATCGGATAATGTCCGACGGGGTGGAGTTTGAAATTATCGTTATTTCGTTTTCATCGGACAGCGATGTTCTTTTCGGACTGTCGGAGGGCGTTATTGCGCTCGGGGAAACGGGCATGGCGGAAATAACGGGTCTGCTTGATGAAATAAAATCCGTTTTTAAAATGAATGAGTTTTTTGTGCTCGGCGGCGGCAATGCGGCAGCCGAACAAATGACGGTTTGCCGTTTCGAAAGGTTTCTTCTCGGACTGCTTTCCGGGAAAGACGGCGAAAAAGCTCAGCTTAAAACTCATTCCGCAAGACTTTTTTCATCCGTAATCGAGGTAATGAACAACAATATTGAAAAAAATCTTTCCGTTGCGGAGCTGGCGCAGCTTTGCGGAATGAGCGAAAGCAATCTGAAAAAAATAATAAAAAAATATACCGGCAGCGGAGTGAGCAAGCATTTCACAATGCTGAAAATCGTTCGTGCAACGTCCATGCTCGAAAGCGGCATGAACATAAACGAAGTCAGCGAGCTGCTCGGTTTTTCGTCGCCGGCATATTTTTCTTATGTTTTCAAGCGCGAAACGGGCGCGCCGCCCATAAGCTGCAAGGGATAAAAAGGAGAATGCAGCCTCATACTGTCGGTTATTACAGTGCACCAAAGTATTTTTCAAAAAAGTCTTTCAGTTTATCAATAACAGTTTGCTTTTTCAAAACCCTGTTTGCACTGCCCGAAAATCTCGAAATCGGAGGTATTACCTTATCGGTGATGCTTCGGCTGTTATATTCTTATACTTATTTTTGCCTTCATTTTGCGTTATTGATGTTGTAGCTCCATTATCAAAAATAAACTCTGCGACATGAGCGAAACCGAGAGTAATATTAACGATTGGCTTGATATGATTAGTCGATATGAAAATATAACGGAGCTTGACCGTGAAACTGTGTTCGGACTTGTTGAAAGCATAACCGTTTACGAAAAAGACCGAAGCGGCGAAAATGTAACGCAGGAAATAAGAATTGAATACCGTTTTATCAAAAATTTTTTGCAAAAGGAGAAAGAGGACATTGCTTGATTTCTCAAACAATATCCTCAACTGTTCCGTAAATACACTTGCTTGTCCAAAAGTGTATTTATGTAATGGCGGAGAAGGAGGGATTCGAACCCTCGCGCCGGTTTCCCGACCTACGCCCTTAGCAGGGGCGCCTCTTCGACCTGCTTGAGTACTTCTCCAAATGCAGTAAAGCTAAATTCAAAGGACAAGCCTTTGCATGTT
>CAJJUC010000043.1 GCA_905195005.1 uncultured Eubacteriales bacterium
CGCGGAAAGACCGAAAACGTGATCATCCTCATTAATCGTTCCGCCGACAGCACACAGGCTGTTGTGACAGTTTGTCAGCGCATAGGGAACGGGGAAACGCTCCAGTCCGCTGGCGCGCGCCGTCTGAATAATTCCGACGTATGTTATATCGTGTGAGATAAGTGCGTCAAACTTAATACTAAGCTTGTTCCTGCTATTGTTCACGCAGTGACTGCGCATTATTTTATATGCCATTGTACGCTCACGCGCCGCAGTAGGCTCGCCGCAAAGCGCCCTTCCCTCAGCCTCGGAAAGGATTTTTCCGTCATCGGCGAGATAAACACCGCCTTGTTTTCTTTCAAGCATAATCTAAACCTCCGTAAATCAATACGGATATTTATCATACTTTTTAAGTAATCTCAATTATTTTTTTGCTTTTTTTGCTATATTCTTGTTCCGATTATGTGCAGATAGCGGACGGATGCCGCTCTGTAGCTTGTAATCGGGCGCATATAGGCATTGTCGGCATGAGCGCAGACAAATATTCTTCCGCCGTAAATCTTCGTGATGACCGCCGTATGATAAAAATATCCGTCGCAGTCTCCGAACTGAACAATGTCACCCTCACAAACCGCATTTTTTTCCGTTTCAACTGCGGACGGTCCCTTGTTCGCTCTCCCTGTAAGATATTTGAATAACAGCTCCGGCTCTGTCCACGAAGGAGAGATATCCTCCTCAGAATTATAATACCAGCCGCTTTCGCGCGATATATTCATCACGCCCGACCCCGCATACAGGCACTGCGACGCAAAGTTTGTCCCCTCACCGCAGCCGCATCTGATTCTGTAATGCTTATTGTGCGAAAGCGCCCACTCTTTTGCATAATCAACAACTGCTTCCCTGTCAAAGTTTTCCATATTTTTCCTCCCGTAAAAATTTTTTAATTTTCTATAATAATTCTATTGACAAATCGGAAGATTATTAGTAAAATATACGTGTTGTCGAAAAATACTTGCTGGTGTGGCTCAATGGCAGAGCAGCTCATTCGTAATGAGCAGGTTGTCAGTTCGATTCTGACCACCAGCTCCAAACCGTGATGGATTTTAATCCATCACGGTTTTTGTATAGCAATAAAAATAAATCGGAATTTGCAATGTTCATTACATGTAAAGTTTATCTTGACATATAAAAAGGGCTATGAAGGAGGAAATTTTATATGAATATTACAGTGTATCTCGGCGCAAGCAAAGGCAATGACCCGGCTTTAAGCAATGCGGTTGCAAAGCTTGGGGATTGGATTGGACGAAGCGGTAATACGCTTGTTTACGGCGGTTCAAAAAGCGGATTGATGGGCGCTATAGCCGATAGCGTGTTGAATGCCGGCGGAAAGGTTATAGGTGTTGAACCGCAGTTTTTTATTGAAAATGAACTTCAGCATGACGGGCTGACTACTCTGATTGTGACAAAAGATATGTCGGAACGCAAAAACAAAATGATTGAACTCGGCAACGCATTTATCGCATTTCCCGGCGGTACGGGTACGCTTGAAGAAATTGCAGAGGTTATGTCAAAGGTATCATTGAAGCAGCTTAACGCTCCCTGCATTCTCTATAATCTGAACGGCTATTATGACGCTCTGAAAGAGTTTCTGAATCATATGACAGAAAAAGGATTATCCTCCGAAGAACGCCAAAAAGGTATTTTCTTTGCCGATAACCTCAAACAGATTCAGCAAATACTGAAAATCAAATGAATTTTGGTTTGTCGGATAGCTTATCATAAAAAGGCGCAATAAACCCTCCGATGTTTTACGGTGTTTGCAGCAATGCCGGGGTAATATAAAAACAGGTCAAAATCTACAGGGAGGCTTTATCGAAAAATAATTTCAATTTATCTTCAGGGACTGTCCTTGGGGCTTTGCCGTGGTTACAGAAGAGTTTTTTTGTTACGCCTATATAATGTCCGCTTCCGCAGCCAATGCGCAAAGCACAATTCCCGTACCGTGGTCATCATTATAAGCGGTTTCAAGCTCTGTATAATACTTTGCCTCCATGGAGCAGCCGGAGCCCTTGCACACTCCGCAGATATTTCCGTTCCTGTCAATGCGCTTTTCAAGGAGCGCGTTCATCCCCTTTTCCGCCGCTGCACCGAATCTGTCTTTATCAAGAATTCCGAGCTTGACGCCGCGCGCAAAGCACAGAACAAACATTGCCGTTGCAGAGGTTTCCTCGTAAGAATCACCGATATCAAGCACCTGGTGCCACATTCCGTCTTCATCCTGAAGCGCAAGCGCTCCTTCCGCAAAATCCGCGAAGAATTCCGCATAATAACCGTAATCCGGGTGCGCACTTGAAATATTCATAAGTATTTCTGTAAGCGTCAGCATAACCCAGCCATTGCCGCGCCCCCACGGAATGCGGTTCATAACGCCGGTATCGATGAAAAATATGTGCGAAAAAAGCTTCTTGTCCTCCATATAAAGGCGTTTTTTAAAGCCGGCTATCTGCCTTTTCAGCTCACTGTAGTATTCTGTGTTGCCCGTCAATTTTGCAAGACGCACAATAAACGGACAGCTCATAAAAGTGTCGTCCGCCCACATTGTGGACTCTCTTCTGAAGGTTCCGTCCGAAAACCGCGGTATACGCGTCATCATTGCGTTTTCAAGCAGTCTGATAACATGAAGGGCGCTTTCGTCCTTTGTTAAATTATAGTACTCAATAAAGTTCATTCCCATTGTTCCGATTGAATCAAGATTGTCAGGATTGGTTCCCCTTTGCAGAAATGACGCTTCTCCCGAAAGAGTTGCATCATAAAGAGCATAGTCATAATAATCTATCATCGTTTTCATATTTGCGGCAAAGTAATCGCGGTAATCGCTGCGCCGTGCTGCGGCGGCTGCGTTCAGCAATCCGTAATTGCCGACCATAAGCGCATAAAACCATTGTCCGAAAAAGCTTGTTTCCAGACCGATTCTGAGGAAGCTCCCGTCGGCAAATCTCCAGAATCTTTTCTCATCACCGAAAACATACGGTTTTTTAAACCCGATTTTTAATGAAGAAAAGGTTATTTCCTCCGGCGTTGAAAGGAGCAGCCAGTCAATACCGTTTTTACGCTGCGAAGTAAGGAACGGGATTCCGATTGCGTTATCCGTTTCATATGAAAAGCCGAATGTGTCCGTTTTTTTGCATGTGACGGCAATCTCATCGCCTTTTTTAATGTCAGTTTCAACAGCTGTTCCGCTGCATGCATTTTCTCCGTTTATAAAAACATTTATACCGCCGCTGCTTCTCAGCATCATCTTTCCGTCCTGCAAGGCATATGTCACAGCAATTCCGAATCTGTCGTTATCATTCAGAACCGAAAAGCAGATATCGCTGCCCGGCTTTGTTGCCGGCGGATAAATATACTCGATTTTTTCGGGCGATTCACCCTTTAAATAAAGGCGCGAAATCTCGTATCCTTCTTCGCCGCGATATTCTCCCTCCGCAATGACCGTGCGTGTATGAAACAGATAATCTCTTGCTTTCATAACCTTGAAAATTTTAAGCGCCGTGAGAAAATAGAGCTTAAACGAGCCGCAGCAGCGCGTGCATTTTATTACAAGCTCGTTTATTCCTTTTTTGAGCATAACAGGCACACACTCGTAATTTTCGGGATCGGGAGTTTTGGTTTGGTTCGTTTTTAATATACGCTGCCCTCCGTAAAAAAGTTCCGCGTTGCCTGCAACCGTTGCCACTATTTCCGCTTCTGCGCCGGATGTCATCCCAACGCGCAGAAAAACAAAATCTCCGTCCTGCGCGTCCGGGTAATACTCATCAAGCGATATTTCGTCAAAGTAAAGCACGGGCATATTTTTCACACCCTTTTGTGCCAAAAACGGGCGGTAGTCAACTTCTTTTTCCGGTCTTGTCTTAATCATATTATCGGCTATGAGTTCAATATATTGTTTTTTTGTATAACCGAGCCGTGCGGCTGCTTCTTCTTTTTTAAAATTCATCCTTTATCCTCCATTCTTAAACTTGCATCGTTTGTGTCCTCACGGTACTGCGACGGCGACATTGAATGCGCACGCTTAAATGCCTTATATAACGCATTGTTTGAGGCAAATCCGCACATAGCCGCAATGTCGTTTATTGAAATATCCGTCGTTGACAAAAGCTTTTCAACCTGCTTCATTCTCAGCGCTCCGATATAATCTGAAAAACGCATTCCCGTTTTATTCTTTATTATATCTCCGATTGTTCTTTCCGAAAGAGCAAACTCATCGCACAGATTCTGCATATAAAACTGCGAATCGTAACAGTTTTCGTCTATATATTTTATAATCTGCTCGGAACGGTCAGGCTCAACGCTTCTTTTTGCGCCGGATATTGCCGCCAGCTTTTCAACAACAGAAATAACCTCCCGCGCAATATCAACAACATTATCTCCGTATGAGAGAACGGGCAGTTTTCCTTTATAGCCAAGCTCCGCGGCTGCCTGCGCAATAACTCCGTACTGCCAGTAAAACAGCTTGCTTATTTCATCGGTAACGCTCGGATTTTCCGCCAGATAGTACCACTGCTCATATACTTGCCTTACGGCGAGTCTCATATTGCCGTTCATTATATGTTCATACAGCCGCTTTGTATATTCAAAGCTTATAAAGCTGTCATATGCCTCGTCGCGCTTTATATCATCAAGCTGCACAAAGCTGCTGTTCTCAAGATACAGCAGAACATTACGCAGCTGCCTGCATACATTCGGGATATCCCCGAGCGACTTCTGAACGCTGCTGATAACAGCTCTTATTTTAAGATTATCGCTGTAAATAATATCGCGCGTAAGCTTCTTCAGCTCCGCAATATTGAGCGACTGTGCGTCAAGCAGCAGAACAATAAGGTCGGAATCGGTTTTTGAACGGAGAATAATATTCATGTGGCTCTCGTAAAAGCGGCTTATAACATAAGCCGGGTCTGTTTCATCAGCTTCATCGGTTTTAATCATCATCAGACAAAAGCTTTCCGTTTCCCCGAGCATATTTTCACGCAGAACCGAAAGCTCTTCATCGCTCACCCCGTTATTTATAAGTTCGGAGAAGAGCTTTTCCGTCATCAGCTCGTCAATTTTTTTGCGCTGCCCGTCAATTGTTCCGCGGCGCTCTTTGATATATTTATAATCAATATTAAGCGACTTTGCGTCAAAGCCCTCATCTTTTCCGAAAACCTCTGCAATCTCGCTTACCATCTTCCAATGCTTATAAGCGTAAAGCAGCACAATAAATATCATAACCGTCATTGCAGCGGCGAAATATAATACAATTACTCTGCGAACCGTCCTCATTTGGCTCGCGGCGTAGTCCTTGGAAACTTCTGCCGTGACCGATAACGGAACGGACGAAAACCTCCGCGTTATCCTCATCGCAGCGCCGGAGGTTTTAACGGAGGAGGCGAGTTTCTCCCCGTCCCAGTTGTATATGTAAACATTTCCGTTTTTTGCTATTTCTTCAAGTCCGCATTGTCTTATTATTTCATTAAAATCAAACATACTGAGCATAACACTGTTTTCGCTGCTTTTAAAGCTTCCGACGGTTTTCATATATATAAGCTTAGTTTTTTTACTGTCCGCAAGCTTTATATCACTCGGAAATTCACCGAAGTATTCTCTTTCAAACAATTTTTGACGAAAACGGCTGTAGTCCATATCTTTAAATTTGAATGAATAACCGTAGACATTCATTGCATAAGGCGTTATACTGTTTTTTTCGATCATAATATCATTGTTGCGAAAAAACATAAGGGTATTTTCACGAACAAAAAACGCTCCGCAAAGATCATTATACTGCCGCTGCATTTCATTCAGAGTGACATTTTCCTCCGGTCTGAACAAACCGCTGCCTCTTTTTCTTACAGAGTTGTAAAGGTGCGAAGCCCTAAGCTTTTCAATCATGATATTCTGCGCGTCAAGTTCTTTCTTTATAATTTCTTCGCCGAAACCCATGTTGCGCGTCAGCTTGTCGCGAAGACTGTCATATAAAACTTCGCTGCATTTGAAATAAATCGGGGTTATTGCGGCAACAAAGCACAAAATAACCGCCGCGCACCTTATAAGATCTCTTTTAAGCAAATATATGGAACGTTTATTTCCGAACAAATCAATCACCACTTATTTTTTTTAAGGACTTTGCCGCCGCCTTTCCGACGTTTTCCCCGATAACCGCTGCATTACCCGTCACGCGGTAGCTCCCATGAGCGGAAAAATCTCCGCTTATGCATCTGCCTGTCATATAAAGATTGTCAAATCCCTTACAAATCGCGCTGCGCAGCGGTATCTGGTAATCACGTTCGGTATCGTCACCGTAATCATCATAGCCTTTTTCGTTTTCTTTTTCCAGAGCGTGCACGTCGATAACAAATGACACATCGCAAATGCTGTCATCAAATTTGCGCTCAGCATAAATATCTTCCGCCGTCACCGTATACTCGCCTTTTATCCTGCGCCCCTCGCGCACCCCTATCGACGGCGCCGTTGAAACAAGACGGATGTTTTTCCACCTTCCGCCGAGCCTCCGTAAAGAATTGACAACCTCCCCGATTTCCCGCCGTGCGGAAAGCGTTGCCCTTGTCAGATCGCCGCTGCTCGTTCCCGAAACCTTATACTGATGATTCGCCGTCAGCAGAAATCTGTTGTTTGAAAGGTAATACAGCGCCGGCTGCTGCTGAGAGCAGCTTACCCCTGCTCTTTTTATCTCGCTGTACAGCTTATCCTTCGGAGTGTTGTTCTCATCTTCGTATTCAAGAGAATTATCAAATTCGCAAAGCTCGTCTTTGTCAAGTCCGTCCACAATCGCAAACATTGACATCGGCTGCATAATCCCCTGTTCGTTGCCCGTTTCGAACTCTGCGCCGGCAAGCGCGCACAGGTCTCCGTCACCGGTAGAATCAATAAAGCATTTGCCGAAGAAACGCTCAAGCCCCGATTTTGAAACCGCCTCGACATAATTTATGTGATTATCGGTTTTACCGACTCCGCACACAAAGGTTTGAAATCTCAGGTCTATATTTTCGCGTTCCGCCATTTTATCAAGCAGTCTTTTCATTGCCTCCGATTCAAATATAAAACTGCCTCCTCTGGCAAAGCGCCCGTTTTGCTCACTTTGCAGCGACTCAATAATTTCATTAAGGATAAATCCCTTTTTATTATTAATATCCAGCATCCACGACACAAGCCCCGATGTCCATGTTCCGCCGAGGCAGTTCGTCTGCTCCAGAACCAACGCCGAAGCTCCGCTCCTTGCTGCCGCTACTGCGGCGCATATTCCCGAAACTCCGCCCCCTGCAATTATAATATCGTAAAGCTGCATATTTCACCTTATCCTTTCCGTGCCGACGCATACGATTCCGCTTTCATCCGGGCAGAAAGCAAACAGGATATTTTTCCCATCCGCACTGAATACGGGGTGCGGATGCCCCGGGTGCCCTTTTAATATGTTCACTCTGTGCAGCAGGCGGTCATTGCCGCTTTCGCTGTCGTAAAGCGAAATATCCGATGTGTATCTGTATTTCTCCGGCTCATCATTATATGTATCATAAACAAAGAACCGTCCGCTGCAGTCGGGCGTTGCATGGATAGCTTCACGCAGGGTAACAAGCTCCGTCACGCAGCCGGCACGATTTTGTACATCGAGAAGGCAAATGCCTCCCTTGCCGGCCGATGGGTCTGTGTCACGTCTTATACGCACCCATCCCAGCTGTTTTCCGCCCGGCATCCAGAACCAGTGTGTGAGCCCCTCCGCAAATTCTCCGTTCGGCAGCTTTTTTATTTTATAAGGTTCCCACTTTTCGCCCGTTCCGACATCAAGCAGCCACATTCTGTCGTCAACCTGTTCGCCGCCGCCATGCAGAAAATGAACAATGTTACTGTTTTGCGGATTAATTATGAAGTGCCCGGCAAACGGATTTTTGTGGTTTCCGAAGTGAGCGTTTACCCACGTTTCATCAAGCACCTGTCTGCACTCACCGCTGCAAGTGTCAAGGATACAGCCACGATCCGGAATATATTCAAGGCGTGAACCGTAGAAAAACAGCAGCCGGCGCCCGTCATCGGTAACGGTGGGAATCTCCTGAAGATGCAGCCCCTCGGGCTGAGTATACACAGTTCTTTTTTCTCTCTTGTCAATATCATAGCAGTATATACATTCGTCCGCAGTGAAGTATATCTTGTTATCCTTTGCGATGAGCATGGCGTACATCCGCATATTCATTCTGTCATGAAGGCAGATTGTTTCTCCCGTATTTGAATTGTAAATCACGGGAATGCCGCGCCCCCATTTTCTTATGCGGCGGTCAAAAAGAGCGCAGAAAACGTGCCATGAATTATCGAGCGTTGTATACTCGTTTATGTACGCATGATTCAGCATTGCGCCGGGAACATAAAACCCTTTAATCTGTTTTCCGTCCATATCCGTAAATATCTTTTCTTTTACGGATATCCCAAAATGCTCATAATAAGCAAACACAAACGTGCGTTCTCTTGTTGCAAAAATTTTTTCCGCGAACGACAAATCCTCCTCGCACAAGCGCACAAGATTCAGAAGCGCCAGGTTGCAGCACAGGGCGCAAAGCTCATCGTTTAAAAGCGCCGAATCCCGGTTTGTCATTTCAATGTACAAGCCCGTCAGCTGCAGCGGTCCGGTTTTTTCGCCGAAGTATGACGGCTGTTTTTCTGCCGACAAAAGCACACCGCAGTCAACCGCATATTCAAGCAAATCAGTACCGGTGCCGAGCCCCGTCAAAGCTCTTATGCATTCTCCGACGGTCGGTTCTTTGCCCAAATGCAGCTGTTTACCGGTAATTCTGAAAATAATCCGCTCCGCTTCCTCCGAATCCGCTTTTTTCAAAAGTCTGTCCGTCATATCGGCAAACCCGAGCATTTTAAGAATCTGTGCGCAGTGCAGATACAGCGGTATGCTCCTTTCGAAATTGTAACACTTTTCGTCCCGTATTTCAATGTTTTTTATTTCCAGCATATTTGCTTCAACGGGGCTGTCATAGCGCAGCAAATGCGCGTCAGACACGTTTTTTTCGGTCAGAAGCGTGTCGCATCGCTCAATTCCGAGCCCTGTGCCGCTCAAAATAAACTCACCCTCTGCGGTTTTAAGTCTGTAATAATCATATTTGTCATCGATATATCTGACAACCGTAACTGTTTTCATGTAGCTCTCCTTTTGTCATCTCAGCGCTCTTGCTTCAATTTCTTTTATATAGCAGACTGCATCATTTTCCGTTCCGATATTGAAAGAAAAATCATATGTTGAAATTGCGCTTCTGAACGATGCGTCTGTCAGCAGAATATCTTTTGTTACCCATTTATTGGTGTTTTTTCGAATAATCACAATTGATTTATAGTTTTTAAGACGGCTGACCTCGCTCGGCTTATCGGTGTTATAGTTCAGCGAAATCGGATCTGTGCCGTTGTCAAAGTAGGTTATTCTCAGAAGCACACGGTTATCCGATGAACGGATGTATTCTCCGTCCGTATCACAGTAAAGCGACATCCCGTATTCGATTGCGCGGCAGTCCTCACCGTTCACGCGAGCATATCTCGGAGTGTTATTCTCCGAATCATTGCCGACCCTTATTCCGTCCTGCCGGTTCTCGCTTCCAAGCACTGCCCGCACGGGCTTTCCATGGCGAACATCTCCGTTTTTTCTCATATCGCTGAGAGTATCTGCAATATTTATGCTTGCGGCGCGAACAAATCCTGTCTGTTTGTCGGCAATGTTAAAAAAGACTGTGCTGCTGTCAAGCGAAAAAACCGGATGACTGTGACACGGATGGTTCTGCCAGCAGCTATTATATGTCAAAAGCCGCGAAAATCCCGAAACGGAATCATATAATGCAATATCGCTTTTATATGTTCCGTCCGTTACTGTACGATGAGTATCTCCGACCAGCAGCTTTCCGTCGGGGGACGGAACGGCATGAGCATATGCATAGTTGTCGTCAACAACCGTAACGCCGTTCTCCGGGTTTTCAAAATCATAGTACACTATTCCCGTTTTTGCGCCGACGGCATTTGTCATCCGGCAGTAATACAATCTTTTTCCATCCATTGACCAAACCCAGTGAACGCACTGTTCGGCAAAGCTTCCGTCAAATTTTCTTGACATTCCGGGGGCTTTCCGGGTTTTCCCTGTCTTTGTGTCCAAAAACCACATTCTGTCCTCAACGCTTGCTCCGCCGCCGTGAAGAAACTGAACTATTGTCGGGTCAACCGGATTAATTATAACATGCCCTATAAACACCGGTGCCGGTCCGTAGAGATTTTTGTCAACCCATGACTGACCGAGATATGTTTTCATCTCGCGCGTTTTCGTGTCAAGAATACCGATGGTGTTTGGCTGCGCCTTGTTTATTGTTCCCCAGAACACGCACAGATAGCGTCCGTCGCGCGTTATCGTCGGAATTTCCTGCAGCTGACACCCCGAGGGCTCTTCCCAGAAAAGCTCTTTTTTCTTTGTCTTAATATCATACGAATAAATTTTGCTGCCGGATGTGAACCAAAGGACATTCTGCTCGGAAAGAACCTGTGAGTACATCGACGTTCTGTTCATATCAACCGTAACGGTTTTTCCGGTTTTTCTGTTGTACACAACGGGAAAACCTCTGTTGTACTGCTTGTCAACTCCGCAGACAAGGACAATATTCTCTCCGTCAACAGTTGTAAGCTCATTAATATACGGAATGTTGACATTTGTCCCGGGGCAGCAATATTCGGTTATTATTTCTCCCGTAAGCTCGTCTTTTCGGGTTTTTTCTCGTATTCTGAACCCTTTTTCATAATAATATGTGTAAACGAGGTTTCTGTCATTGGTATCGGTCATGCGGATAAAAAAGCTCTCGTCATCGCACAGTCTTGCAAGGCAGCTTTCACCGTTTATTTTAATATATAAAAGATTGTAGCACAAGCCCACAAGATCATCATTGTAGACGGGGCGGTCAAATGTGCCTGCCGTTATGTCGTAAAAACCGTGCGTCTGCGTTTTGTAGCTTATTTCCCCGAACCACTGCTGAGGATGTTTTTTAAGACTGCGCACAATTCCGCTTGCAAGCATATCGTTTTCGCTGCCGCACCTGTATCCGAGAGCTTCGGAAAATGCCGCTATCATTTCCCGAAGCGTCATACCCGAATTTAATTTCACTTTTTTCCCGGTGATTTGTTCAAAAACTGCCGAGGCTTTTCCCATATCCGCCGTTTGCGCAAGATCGAAATTTTTTTCGAAAAAGCCCATTTTGCTCATCAGCTCAAGCGTTCCCTGCTGAAGAACATATTTTTTTTGCCCGTCAGAGGTTATCTCTGCTGCCGAGGTGTCAAGATTGATAAACTCCACATCGGAAACATATTCATTTCCATGCTCCGGCGCAGGCTCATATGAGTTAATATAGAAATCCGAACCGTTCTTCATAACGCCGTCAAAGCTTGAATCGTCAAGCAGAATCGTTTCCGTTTTCCACTCATTCGTACCGTTTTTGCATATCAGAACGTTTTTTCCGCCGCCGCTCTTAAGCGTGTATGTATAGCGCAGATAGTCGCAGTATCTGTCATAAAAAGTTATCTTTACCGCAGCGTTTTTCGTTTCGGCGCAGATAAATTCCGGCGCCTTTCCGTATGCATATTTAGTTCTTCCTTTGAAGAAAAGAGCATCTCTTCCCATAAAATTCTTTGCGGCAATGTCAGCTTCATCTCCGGTTTTATCGGACAGAAACAGATGCGGACTTTCCGGTTTCGAATTAAAAGCCTTCATAAAATCGCTGCGGTCGATATTGTTGTCGTAAATCACCGCATCTATGCCGCCCGATGCGGAATGTGCTGGCAGATTCATGCAGCAGGCAAGCGCCGCGGCAAATAGAATAAGTACTGTGTGTTTTTTCAATGCTGTTCAAACCCCCTTTTTATCTCTGCCGATAATGCCTGTCTTTTTTCAATCGGACGAAGCGCTGCGTCCCACACAAAAAATTGCTCCGCACTTTCTTCACCAAGGTGCAAAACGGCAAAATCCTGTTTTTGCACGGTGAGCCTCTTCACACCGACGCCGTCATTTCTTCTGCTGAATACATAAAGCGCTTTATCGCTCTTTTCCGGGTTGATTACAGACATGCGCAATTCGCCGCCGACCGTTTCGGGATATGAAAACTCCGTCCTTCCGGAAGCCCCGGAAAATACTGCAACATCAGATATATACAGCGGTTTTCCGAGCGAAATAATTCTGAAATCGGTGTTATCGGCGTTTGCGCTTCGAAACGACGCGTCCGTTAGGCAAAGCTCTGCGGTTTTCCACTCTTTGCTTCCGCTTTTCGGTATCAAAATCCGTTTCCTGTTTTTGACAGCTGCATCCTCGGAGGCAGAATTGGTGTTATACTCGAAGGCAATGCTCTCCGTTCCGTCATCAAAATATTTAAACATAACCGTTACGCAAGCGTCATCCTTCTTTACAAAGCTTCCGAAAACCTCCGCTCCGATCGAATCCGAAACCGAAATACATTCCCTGCCGGAAATATATTCGCGTTTGTACCTTTCTGCGGTTATTCCGAGCATTCCGAATGAGCTTTTGCAGTCTAACCATGCAATTTTACCGTGGTTGTCTTTCTCTCCGGAATCAAGCGCCTCCGCAATGTCCGAAATATTCATCACTCCGACCATACAGCTCTCCGTTTCATCATCCGCCATATTAAACAGCGCCTTTTTTCCGTCAGCCGTAAAGGTCGGATGACTGTGGCACGGGTGCGCGTTCCATACCGGAACATATGCAAGCAGGCGCGCCTTTTTCGCCGCTTCACTGTAAAAAACAATTTCGTTTCGGAATCTTCCATTGTCGAACACAATCTGAGTGTCGGAAACGAAATGCATTCCGCCACCGTCCGCGGATGTGTGAATATAAGAAAAGTCGCCGTTATGCACCGCTGCGGTTTTCAAATCGGTTTCATTATCGGGATCATACTCTGATTTTTCTGTTATGTCAACATAGGTTATCCCGTTTTCAACACTGCTGCTTGAAGCCGGCGGACGCAGAAAATAAAGGCGTTTCCCATCTGAAGACCAAAAGGCATGCGTTATATGTTCGCCGAAATAGAGATTGTTAAACGACTTCATTTTCTGAACATACGGCTGATATATCCTGCTGCCGTCAATCAGCCACAGCCTGTCTGTCACATTATCGCCGCCTCCGTGCATGAAATTAATAATTTCGTGGTTTTTCGGATTAATAATCACATGACCGAGGTGCGGATTTTTTGACCCCGAAAAATGTTTTTTCGTCCATTCCGCGTCAATCACGGTTTCATATGCTCCGCTTTCGGTATTGACGCGGTAAACGGTGTCGGGCTGATAACTGACGGTCTTTCCGCAGAACACCGTTATATATTTTCCGTCGTCGGTAACAGTCGGCACTTCCTGAAGCGGCGCGCCGTCCGGTTCTGTAAAAACAGTTTTTTTATTCCCCGTATTTATATCATACGAAAACAGCGCCGCGCCCTCAGTCCAGTAAACAATATTTTGCCGCGAAACAAGCATTGCAAACGGAGTTATCCCTCCGCCGCGTGAAAGCTCGGTCGTTGTTTTGAGCCGTGTATTATACACAACGGGAATCCCGGTTCCTATTCTTTTATCATACGCCGCGCACAGTGCAAAGTTCTCGCCGTCAACGCTTGTAAATTCATTCACATATGCTGCGTTAACATTTCCTCCTTTCAGGTACAGGCATGTGATTTTTTCCCCGGTCACACCGTCCGTAATTTCTTTTTCGCTTATTTTAATTCCCGAATCATCATAATATGTGTTTGAAATCAGATAATCGTTCAGTGAAAGCAGCCTTTCTTCAAACCCTGCGTCATTTTCAGCAAGACGGGTCATGAAGCGTTTTTCCCCGTTTTTCGGTTTTACAAATAAAAGATTATACATAAGCCCTGCAAGCTCATCACGGTAAACTTTCTGCGTTTCTTCAAATGAAACCGTTGCAACCCCGAAGTTCTGAAGCTCCCTTCCGCTGCTTCTTCCGTAAAATGCCGGAGAATAAATAACGCTTCTGATAAGCCCCGCCTCCGCTGCCCTGTTTTTTATATTTCCGGCGGTCGGATACCCGAGCGCTGCGAGCCATGCTTTAAGAACCGATTCCATGTCGTTTTGCTCCGTATCGGCGCAAAGACCGGTAATTTTTGAAAACGCAGTGTTAATATCCTCTGTTGAAGCCTCGGTTCCAAGGTCGGCGTCCGGATCAATCAGCCCGATTTTTCCGAGCAGGCAGGAAGCGGATTTATAAAAAATTCTCTGTTTTCGTCCGTCACTGTCCTCAGCCGGGATTCCTCCGAGCTCTGTAAGCTCGGCTTCCCTTATATATTCAACGTTTTTTCCGCTGTGAGTGTCGTACGAATCTATAACAATGTCAGCATTTTCTCCGCCGGGAGATACTTTTGTATTGCCATCATACACTCCTCTGTTAATCAAAATCACAGCCTCGCGCAGCTCCCCCGATGCGCTTTTGTGAATCAGGCGCGTACGCACCGGGGTATTTGCTCCGCTTTTGACCCTGTATCTTACGCGGATAAAATTGCTTCCGCTGTCGAGGTAAACTATTCTCAGCGCCGTGTTTTCGCTTTTTTCCGCAAAGCCGCCGCGGGCGCGCAAACACATATATCGCGCGGAATTATCGAGCAAGGTGAAGCTCTGCGAACCTATTGCTCCCGCGCAGGCATTGTTTGTAATATCCGCATTTATCACATCTGCCCCGGCGGATTCCGCAGAAATCGGCAGCGAAGCAAAAAGAACCGCTATTCCGAGAATAGAAGCAAAAAGTTTGCGCATTGTTCTCTCCTTTTTTGCCTGCGGCGGTTTATAATCACCGCAGGCATCAATCAGTATGTTATATTAATCGGGAAGTCTGTTAATGACCTCAATTCTTGAAACAAACCATTCGCTGCCCGTTTTTGTTCCGAGCTGCAGCGCTGTCAACGCATCGGAAAAGGCTGCGTCGTCAAGGAAAAGCTGCGCCGTTTTCCATGTGTTGCTGCCCGTGCGCTTTATATAATTTGAACCATCCATTCCGGATTCCGTTTCCGCATTTAAAGAAGGATATCTCAGCTGCAATGCTGAATAATTATCTGCGTCCGTTTTGTT
>CAJJUC010000044.1 GCA_905195005.1 uncultured Eubacteriales bacterium
GCACCGCGCTGAGTGGGGCATATCAGTATTCCGTCCGCCTGCTTTCGGCAGGCGCTGATTATTGCGCTGTATTCCTCATCGCTGTTTTCATTTGTGTTCATAATAATAACGGAATATCCCTCGCGCTTGATTCTGTCCTCGATGAGCTTTATCTGGTATGCAATGTGCGGATTCGAAATATCGGGGACAATAATTGCGACAGTGCCGGTTTTTCCGAGGCGCAGCGAAATTGCCGAATTGTTCGGGATATAACCAAGCCGTTTGGCTGCCGCAAACACTTTTTCCGAGGTTTCCTTCGAAATGTCACTCATCCCGTTGAGCGCATGAGATACAGCGCCCACAGTTATATTAAGCTCATTTGCAATATCTTTTAAAGTTACTCTTTTCATATAATAATCCTTTTCGTAATTTTGACTGTCTGTTCTTAGTTATTATACAAAATATACATTCTTTTGTCAAGAAATCAAAAAAACCTATGAACAAATTGAACAAAAATACTATTGACATATCGCAGTCTGTATGTTACTATAACGTTATAGTAACTCGAAATTAAAAAGGGAGGAAGCAAAATGAAAGCAGTCGGAAACAAAATTACGTTTGCCTTGTATTTCGGTAACCGCGGATTTTTTCCCGGCGAGGTTATTGCAAGCGCAAGGGAGGAAATGAAAAAAGCCGTGTCGGACGCAGGCTTCGGGTACATATGCATGGACGGAGAAAAAACAAGGTACGGCGCGGTTGAAACAATTGCGGAGGGTGAAAAATATGCTCAGTTTCTTGAGGAAAACAGGGGCAGCTTTGACGGAGTGATTCTGTGCCTGCCGAATTTCGGAGATGAAAACGGTGCGTCGGTTGCTCTGAAAAATGCAAATGTGCCTGTTCTTGTGCAGGCATATCCCGATAAAATCGGAGAGATGGATTTTGCGCACCGAAGGGACGCAATGTGCGGCAAGTTTGCAATGTGCAATCTTTTAAGGCAGGCGGGTATTCCGTTCACTTTGACGGAGAAGTTTGTTATTGAGCCGCTCAGCGACAGCTTCAGAAATGATTTGGTCAATTTTGCGGGCGTTTGCCGGATTGTCAAGGGAATGAAGCATTTCAATCTCGGTGCAATCGGCGCAAGAACAACGCCATTCAAAACCGTGCGCGTGGATGAAATCGCTTTTCAGAAAAAGGGTATAAATATTGAAACCATTGATTTGAGCGATATTTTTGCGCGTGTGGCAAAGGTTCCGCAGGCAAGAATTGACGAAAAGAAAGTGCAGATTCTGAATATTACCGAATTTTCAGGCTATCCCGAAGAAAAACTTTGCACAATGGCAAAGGTTCAGGCTGTTTTTGAGGATATTGTCAGTGAATATAATCTGCAGGCAGTTGCTGTCAGGTGCTGGAATGAGTTTGAAACGGTGCTCGGAATAGCTCCATGCACAAGTCTGTGCCTGCTCAACGAGCTTGGAATCAGCGCCGCGTGTGAAGTCGACATAACAAACGCGGTTATGATGAGAGCACTGTCACTGGCATCCGACTCTCCGTGCATGCTCCTTGATTATAACAATAACTACGGTGAGAGCGACGATAAGGCAATAATGTTCCATTGCGGTCCGATTCCGCCGTCCATGCTTGAAGGAAAGGGAAAGATTATCGAGCACCTGATGTTTAAGAAAACCTTCGGAGAGGGAACGGGTGTCGGCGTAAATAAAGGAAAAATCAAATCGGGCGATATTACGTTCGGCAGCATTAAGACCGAAAACGGGCGCATATGCGGCTTTGTTTCGCAGGGCGAATTTACCAATGACAAAATTGAAGAAGAATTTTTCGGAAGCGGCAAGGTTGTCAAAAAGGATAATATTAATAACGTTTCGAATTATATGGCTGAAAACGGATATAAGCATCATTTGGCGATTACATACGGAAGCTGTGCAAAAGCAATAAATGAAGCATTCGGCAAATATCTTGATTTTGATATTGACGTGCTTAAATAATATTTAATCGGAGGGAGAAAAAATCATGAACAAACTCGGAATTTTTATGAACTTTTGGGAAAAGAACTGGGACGCCGACCATAAAAAGTACATTAAAAAGGTCGCAGAAATAGGCTTCGACATCCTTGAATTTCAGGCGCAGCCGCTTCTTGAAATGAGCAGGGAGCATATGCGCGAGCTTGTCCTGCTGGCGGAAGAATGCGGCATTGAGCTGACCTACAGCCTCGGGCTTGACAGAAATTACGATGTTTCCTCACTTGACGAAAAAGTAAGACTCGGCGGAGTTGATTATTTAAAGCGAATTGTTGAGCGCATCGGATTCATGGGCGGAACGCTGCTTTCGGGCGTGAGCTATGCAGGCTGGGGAACGCCGGATAATTTCAACGGTGATAAGCGCCCGTATTGGGAAAACAGCATTAAGAGCATGAAGGAAATCATTAAAACGGCGGAGAACTGCGGCGTAACATACTGTGTTGAAGCCGTAAACCGCTTTGAAACCTGCCTTATCAACACTGCCGAAGAAGCGCTTAAATATGTTGATGAAGTCGGAAGCCCGAACATCGGCGTTCTTCTCGACACTTATCACATGAATATTGAGGAAAATAATATAGGCGACGCTATAAGGCTTGCCGGAAATAAGCTCACAAGCTTCCACACGGGTGAAAACAACAGAACAGCTCCGGGGCGCGGACACCTGAACTGGGACGAAATTTTCGGAGCGCTTTCGGAAATAGGCTACAAGGGAAGAATCGTGAGCGAGCCGTTTGTTATGCAGGGCGGCGAGGTCGGCCGAGATATCCATGTGTATAGGGATTTGCTTGACAATCCTTCCGAAACAAGAATTGACGAGGAAGCAAAATATCTCCTCAATTTCGAAAAATCCATGCTGAAAAAATATAATATGCAGTAATTTTTCGGTCGACTCTTGAATTTTTCGCAGTTTTATATTATTATGACAATATAAAACTGCGAAAGGTGCGGTGAAAAATCAATGAAGGATAAAATTCTTGATTGGGCGAGGAAACGGGGCTTTCAGTCACTGCGGAAAGACTTATCGCCGTTCAGGACCGGCGAAAGCATAACGTTTTAAACCATGTTTTCGGCGTTGTGAAAATATTTGTGCTGTGCAAAGCTGTGGGGGGGAGCGTTTGAGAAGAACATCGAAACCACTGAAATACGTTATTTCGGGCGTGACGAGCTTCCGCACGGACTCGCATCGGAAAAGACGACGGAGGAGCAGCTTTTAATGTGCTTTGAGGCTGCGGAAAAAGAAAACGTCCCCGTGCTTTTCGATTGAAAAAATGTTCGGTAAAAACCGGGCAGTTTGTCATTTTTTAATTGACATTACATCATGCACGTGGTATAATTATCGCAAATCAGGTAAAACGGGAAGATTGATAGCAAAGGCGCTCTTAATCTTGCTTCATGCGGCTGCTGCCGCGTTGAATTACTCATGCAAAATAAAGGCTGCGCCGATTTTTGTCGGCGCGCTTTCTTTTTCGGAAAGCTTTGGCTGCGCGTCCTCTGTACCATTTGGGTTTTGCCGGGATTGAATAAACAGTAATTGGAGGCAATTGTTATGAAGAATCAGTATTTAAAGGATTTACTCGAACGCGTTAAGGCAAGAAATTCCGGTGAACCTGAATTTCATCAGGCTGTAATGGAGGTTCTTGAATCGCTTGAACCCGTTATTGAAAAGCACCCCGAATATGTTGAAAGCGGCGTAATCGAAATGCTTGTTGAACCGGAAAGAATTATCAAATTCCGTGTTCCGTGGGTTGATGACAGCGGTAAGGTTCAGGTAAACCGCGGCTTCCGCGTTCAGTTTAACAGCGCCATCGGACCGTATAAGGGAGGACTTCGTTTCCATCCCTCAGTTTATGAAGGTATTATCAAATTCCTCGGCTTTGAGCAGATTTTCAAAAATTCTCTTACCGGACTTCCCATCGGCGGCGGCAAGGGCGGCAGCGACTTTGACCCCAAGGGCAAGAGTGATGCTGAGGTTATGCGCTTCTGCCAGAGCTTTATGACAGAGCTTTCTCGTCATATCGGCGCTGACACTGACGTTCCGGCAGGTGATATCGGCGTTGGAGCGCGCGAAATCGGTTATCTTTTCGGTCAGTATAAAAGACTCAGAAATGAATTTACGGGCGTTCTCACAGGAAAAGGTCTCACATACGGCGGCTCGCTTGCCCGCAAGGAAGCAACAGGCTACGGTCTTTGCTACTTCACGAACGAAATGCTGAAAGAGGCAGGCACTTCTTTTGAGGGCAAGACGGTTGTTGTTTCCGGCTCGGGTAACGTTGCAATCTATGCAACCGAGAAGGCAACGCAGCTCGGCGGAAAGGTTGTTGCGCTTTCGGATTCCAACGGTTATGTTTACGACAGCGAGGGCATTGACCTTGACGCCGTTAAAGAAATTAAAGAAGTAAACCGCGGAAGAATCAAAGAATATATTAAGTACCGCCCCAATGCAAAGTATGTTGAAAACGGATGCATCTGGGAAGTTAAGTGTGACATTGCGCTTCCGTGCGCAACTCAGAACGAAGTTAGCAAGGAAAGCGCCGAAAAGCTTATTGCAAACGGCTGCAAATTTGTTGCTGAGGGCGCTAATATGCCTTCAACTCCCGAAGCAATCGAGTGCTTCCTGAAGGCTGGAATCCCGTTCGGACCGGCGAAGGCTGCAAATGCCGGCGGCGTTGCAACCAGCGCTCTTGAAATGAGTCAGAATTCCATGCGTTACAGCTGGACATTTGATGAGGTTGACAGCAAGCTTCACGATATTATGGTTAATATTTATAAATCGGCAAGCGACGCGGCAAAAGAGTATGGCATGGAGGGCAATCTTGTTGCAGGCGCTAATATTGCCGGCTTCAAAAAGGTTGCCGATTCAATGCTTGCTTACGGTGTTTGCTGATGACAGCGCACGAACAAACGGCGTGCAGCTTGTTTCGGCAGGGATATAACTGCGCACAGGCTGTTGTCGGAGCATTTTGCGATGAAATCGGTATGACGCAGAGCGCCGCCCTCAGGCTTGCTTCAGCTTTCGGCGGCGGCATGGGGCGCATGCGTGAGGTCTGCGGAGCGGTCAGCGGAATGTATATGGTGCTCGGCATACTTTACGGATATGACGACGCAGCCGACAACTGTGCAAAAAAGGAACTGTATTCGCACGTGCAGAGCATGGCAGAGGAATTTAAGGCTGAATATAAAACGATTGTGTGCCGCGAGCTTTTGGGCGTTGACGGTGCGCAAAAGCCCGAACCCACGCCGCGCAATGCCGAGTTTTACAAGGCTCGCCCATGTCTTGCATTTGTCGGAAGCGCGGCTCGCATACTTGAAAAGTTTATTAATGAACATCCGTACAGATAAAAATTGGGTGCGCAGTGCAGTTGCGCACCCAATTTTAAAAATGAAAGGTTATGAATTTTATTATGACGGATAAAATAAGCATGTGAAGTTCTCGGACTTTATTTAAGCATAAAAAGAGGTGACGGTTATGAACGAGATAAAAAAACCAAAAAAACCGCTGATATTTTATTACGGGATAGCGCTTGCAATAATGCTGCTGTTCAATCTTTTTGCAATGCCCCAGCTCATACAGCAGCGTGTTAAAGAGGTTGACTACGGCACGTTCATGTCAATGACGGAAAAAAAGGAAATCGGGCTTGTTGAGGTTCGCGATAACGAGATTGTTTTCACTGATAAAAGTGAAAAGCAAATCTATAAAACGGGAATAATGAACGACCCCGGTATGACGGAGCGCCTTTACAGCTCCGGCGCAAAGTTTTCAAAGGAAATTGTGCAGGAAGCATCGCCACTTATGAATTTCATTCTTTCGTGGGTGCTGCCGATGGTATTCTTTGTTGTTGTCGGTCAGCTTCTTTCGCGCCGTCTGATGAAGAAAATGGGCGGCTCGGATTCAATGATGTTCAACATGGGAAAAAGCAATGCAAAGATTTATGTCAAATCCTCCAACGGAATCAAATTTTCCGATGTTGCCGGTGAAGACGAAGCAAAGGATAACCTCACGGAGATTGTTGAATATCTTCATAACCCGGCAAAATATACGGAAATCGGTGCGTCAATGCCGAAAGGCATTCTCCTTGTCGGTCCCCCGGGAACGGGTAAAACGATGCTTGCAAAGGCGGTTGCCGGTGAAGCGAATGTTCCGTTTTTCTCAATGTCGGGTTCGGAATTTGTTGAAATGTTTGTCGGAATGGGCGCTTCAAAGGTGCGCGATCTTTTCAAGCAGGCGAAAGAAAAAGCGCCGTGCATTGTTTTTATCGATGAGATTGACGCAATCGGAAAAAAGCGAGAGGGAAACATCAGCGGCAATGATGAGCGCGAGCAGACCTTGAATCAGCTTTTAACCGAAATGGACGGCTTTGAGGGAAATACGGGCGTTATAATCCTTGCCGCAACGAACCGCCCGGAATCGCTCGACCCGGCTCTTACGCGCCCCGGAAGATTTGACCGCAGAGTTCCCGTTGAGCTTCCCGATTTGAAAGGGCGCGAGGCAATCCTGCGCGTCCATGCCAAGAAAATCAAAGCAGCACCGGGGATTGACTATCTCCATGTTGCAAAAATGGCTTCCGGTGCGTCGGGCGCGGAGCTTGCGAACATTGTGAATGAGGCAGCCCTCCGTGCAGTGCGCGATGGCAGAAAGCTTGTGTCGCAGGCGGATATGGAAGAAAGCATTGAGGTTGTAATCGCAGGCTATCAAAAGAAGAATGCAATTTTGACAGAAAAGGAAAAAATGATTGTTTCGTATCACGAAATCGGTCATGCGCTCGTTGCCGCGAAGCAAACAAATTCCGCACCAGTGCAGAAAATCACCATTGTTCCGCGAACGTCCGGAGCACTCGGATATACAATGCAGGTTGAGGACGGAAACCACTATCTTATGAATAAAGAAGAAATAGAAAATAAGATAGCAACGTTCACAGGCGGGCGCGCTGCCGAAGAGATTGTGTTTGGAACATATACGACGGGTGCGTCAAACGACATAGAGCAGGCAACAAAACTTGCAAGGGCAATGGTTGCAAGGTATGGCATGAGCAAGGAATTTGACATGGTTGCCATGGAAACCGTCACAAATCAGTATCTCGGCGGTGATAGCTCGCTTGCATGCTCCGCTCAGACTCAGGCGAAAATTGATGAATATGTTGTCCGCATTGTTAAGGAACAGCACGAAAAGGCTAAAAATATTCTTTCCGAAAACAGACACAAGCTTGATGAGCTTGCAAAATATCTGTATGAAAACGAAACCATAACCGGCGAGGAATTTATGAATATTCTTTATAAAGCCGACTGAATAAATAAGCTCCGCCGCAGTCTGCGGCGGAGCTTATTGCGCGTTTTGCATTTTAAAAAAGTTTGTTACCTGCTGCGGAAGCCTGACGGACTGACCTTCATAATTTTTTTGAATATGCGTGAAAAGTAATTAATATCACCGTACCCAACGGAAGCGGCAATTTTCAAGATTGTCCATATAGCTGCCGTAGGCGCTGTCGTTAAAGCTTGCAATTTTATAGTTCCTGATAAGATGCGCAAATAAGAGTGATGCATAGCAGGTATATACTTGTTTTTTGCCGGAAAGTGTAAATCAGCGAACTTTAAGCACAACCTTTCCGATGTTTTCACCGCGGTAGAGAATATTATGCGCTTCCTCCGCTTCAGTAATGGGCAAAACCTTGTATATTGTGGGCTTTATCAATCCCTGTGAAACCTTGGGGAACACATCTTTAACTAAATTTTCAAGAATCTGCGCCTTAACCTCGGGCGTTCTTGAGCGGAGCGTTGAGCCGATAATTCTGACGTTTCTCACATAAATATTTTTTAAATCAATCTCGGCTTTCTGCCCTGCAAGCGCTGCAATCATAATCCATCTTGCGCCGTGCGTCAGGTAATGAATGCATTTACCCATTATTTCTCCGCCGAGGCAGTCTATGGCAACATCAACGCCTTTTCCGCCGGCAAGCTCTTGTTTCAGCACTTCCGAAATATCTGTTTTCGAAGTGTTGACAACTATGTCGGCATTAAGGTGTTTTATGGATTCTGCAATTTCATCGGACAGAACGGTTGTTATAACGCGCGCACCGAACGCTTTTGCCATGGGGATTGTCACGCTTGCAAGTCCGCTTGCTCCTGCATTCATAAGAAGCGTGTTTCCTTCCTTTATTTTACCCTCCCAAAAGAGGTTTAAATATGCCGTGGCAAACGCTTCGGGAATCGCCGCAGCCTCTTCCATTGAGCAGTTTTCGGGAACGGGCATCAGCATGTCATATTTAACGGCGGCATATTCCGCATATCCGCCTCCGCCCAGAAGTGCACAAACCTTATCACCGATTTTCAGGCTTGATTTTTCCTTTGCGCCGTCCGAAATTTCAGCGATTTCCCCTGAGATTTCAAGCCCCATCCATTCAGGGCAGCCCGGAGGGGGCGGATAATCGCCCTCTCTCTGCATTAAATCGGCTCGGTTAAGCGCCGCATATTCAACCTTTACAAGCACTTCGTCCTCTTTTATAACGGGGGTCGGCACATCGCTCCAGCTTAATGACCTGTCATCATTTACAAGTATTGCTTTCATTGTTTAACCTCCAATCAATAATTAATTTTATCTGCTGCAGCATTTTAAAACTGTTTTATAAAGCTCGTGTTCATAATCGGGAGTGAACGGATTGACTGCTTCTCCGGCAGCCATTTTTCCGAACGCGGTCATCATTGCAAGATACCTGTCAAAATTTTCGCTTTTTGAATATATTCCCGGTTTTGCCCAGTCTCTTTCGGAATACTCCGTCACGCCGGAGAATATATCCGTGGGGCCGTTCCCGGAAAACGTCTCAAGCGGTCTGACCTCAAGCGTTTTTTTATCTCCTGATATAACAAGGCTTCTTCTGGAAAATCCGCCGAGTTCGATAACGCAGGTTTTAATGACGGAAACGCCCGTGTCGTATTCAAGCGCTGCCATTCCGAAATCCGTGCAGTCAATCCCGTCCGTGCCGGTGCTTTTGTTAAGAGGAATTATTCGGTTCGGGCTGCCTTTTATTCTTAAAACGAGATCAACAAGATGGCAGCCGAGAAAGAACATCATTCCGCCGTCAAGCTCCTTTAGCCACGTGCGCATGGCAACGGGATGCGTGCAGCTCATTTGTGCGTCAACGCTTACTATTTTGCCGTATTCTCCTGCCCGGGCTTCCTGAATCACGCGGCTTATAACGGGATTGTATCTGTACATATAGCCTATGTGAAAAACAATATTATTTCTTTTGACGGCGCTTATCAGCTTTTCAAATGCTTCGGGATCGGTTCCTCCCGGTTTCTCCATATGTATGTGTTTGCCGTGCTCCGCCGCCAGCAGAGCATATTTCGTAAGATATTTCTCTTCTGTTTCAACCGTAACAGCATCTATATCCGGGTCATTCAAAATTTCCTCCAATGTCATTTCACGTGAGCTTTCAAAAGCCGTCATTCGTTCGGGAAATTTTGCTCTCTCGTTTTCTGGAAAAGCAAACCCGACAACCTCAAAGGTGTCCTGCGCCTGTTTCAGCGCCGCAAATATATCTTCTCCGTGACTGTATCTGCTCGTTCCTATCTGAGCAATCCTTATTTTATTCATATTTTCCTCCAATCAAACTGCACAATCGGGAATGTTTTCTCCCCCGCAAGTCTTTTATAAACTTCCGGGGCTTCCTCGGGCGAATGTGTTTCCTCGACAAGCGACCTGAGGTCAAGCCTGCCGAATTTCACAAGTCTTTGAACCGCCATAACATCGTCGTGCGTTGTCCATAACCCGGGCGAGGATTCCGTTTCGGGGCGCGCCATTGTGTGAGCGCCGATTAACGAAACTCCGGGGCCGTGCACTTTCTTGTAATAATCTATCCGGAAGTCGGGATTTCTTGTGCAGCCCAAAAGACCAACCCTTCCCATTTTTGCCATGCAGTCGAGAACGGAATCAAGCGCCTGACCGTTTCCCGTTACCTCTATCGCAACATTCACGCCTCCGTTCGAAGCAGCTTTAACCTTAGTGGCAAAATCCTCGTCAAACGGATTAAATGCATAGTCTGCGCCTGATTTCAGCGCCTGTGCCCGTTTCTTCTCATCGGGGTCTGCGGCAATGACCGGAACGGCGCCGGCAGCGCGGAGGAGCTTTATTGCAATAATGCCCAAAATGCCCTGCCCCATAACGAGAACGGATTCTCCGATTTCAAACCTGCATTTTCTGAGGGCTGCCATCGGAAAAGTGCTGATGTGCCATAACGCTGCTTCTTCAAAGCTTATTTCCGGGTCAAGCTTATGCACATTTTTTTTATTAACACGCACGTACTTGCAGTGAGTGCTCCACGATACTGCAACCCTGTCACCGGGGGCGAAATCGGTCACGTTTTTGCCGACCTCTTTAATAATGCCGGAAGAGCTGTAGCCGCATCTTCTCGGAAAAGGAACATCGTCGTCATATACCGCAACGCTTTTCACACCGGTGTAATTTGCCCTTTCGGTACCGCTGCTTATTGTTGAAACCGCAAGCTCGACCAAAACGTCGTTCTCGCCCGGCATCCTCGCCTCCTCCTCAATGAGCTCCGCTTTGTTTTTCTCAGTAAAAACTATCGCCTTGTTTTTCATGCATAGTACTCCTTTTTTTGTTTTAAGTATAGCATCTTGACTCTTTAAAAAAAATATAGTATAATTCATGAAAAGGGTAATATAGTCCTAAAATTAAGGAGAACGCCATGAAGCAGACATTCTTTGAAAAAAACTTTGTATTCCGCACATTTGCGCTTAATAAATATCACTATACTGACAGCAGAAGCGGCTCTGCATACAATTATATTGCATATATGAAAGAGGGAAGATGCAGGCTTGTATGCAAATATAAGACCGTGGAAATTCAAAAGGGAGATTGCTTTTTTATTCCGAGGGGATTGGCTTATGAATCATTTTGGTTCGGAAATGATAAAATCAGCTTCATATCGCTCGGGTTTGCAAATATCCCATGCGAGGAGAGGCAGAGCTTCACGCTTCAAAAGATAAGCTGTGGCAGCGAAGTAACCGAAAAAATAAAAAAACTGCGCATTGACAGACCGGTTTCGGCAGAATTGTTAAGCGCTTTTTATGCAATACTTTCCGATTTGCTTCCCATAATGCAAAATGCTCCCAAAAGCAAGGAGCAGCAGCTTGCTGATGAAATCAAGGATTATATTATGAGAAATCCCTGCAAATCAATTCCTGAAATCATTGAGGATTGTTATATCAGCAAAACGCATTTATATTATATATTTAAAAAGGTCATAAAAAAAACCCCGAACGATTTTCGTTACGAAGTTTTGTGCAGGGAAGCGGTTAATCTGCTTTTATCAACCGACAGAAAGGTTGAATATATAGCCGAGGATTTAAATTTCAGCTCAGCGTCATACTTCCGAAAAATACTGAAAAAATATACGGGGAAAACGCCGAAGGAAATCAGGCAGTCGGCTGTTATATGAAGTAATAACCGCCGGTTCGGCGGAGAATATATGTTGCTTTGAGAGAAATTGGCTTAAAACAGTAAGAAAATGCTTGATAATGGTTCTTTATGCGGTTGACTTTTTCTTTGAAAAATAGTATGATATAATAAGTGATTTTTCGTGCGGCGAAGCGCCGCATTGCCCAAGGAAAGGAGTGAAGCCGCGTGGCTTCAATAACTGATTTTAAAGAAAAAACCGTGTTAAAGGACTATATTTTTAACGGAGAAATAATCAAGCTCCGCGTTGATACGGTGACAACACCGTCGGGAAACACCGCAACGCGCGAAATTGTCGAGCATCCGGGCGGAGTGTGCATCGTTCCGATAACGGATGACGGTAAGGTAATAATGGAGTGGCAGTATCGCCGCCCGTTCGACAAAAATTTATATGAGCTTCCGGCAGGAAAGCTTTTTCCGGGCGAGGATCCGCTCGAATGCGGCAAGCGTGAGCTTGAGGAGGAAACGGGAATGTGCGCAAGGCGGTATGTGAGCCTCGGATACATGCAGCCGACGCCCGGCTTTTGCACAGAGGTGCTGCACATGTATGCGGCATTTGATTTGTATGAGGGAACGGCGAATCCCGATGAGGATGAATTTATAGAAACAGAGCTTGTGCCGCTCGAAACGCTGGTTGACAAGGTTCTTTCGGGTGAAATAACCGATGGAAAAACCTGCATTGCACTTTTAAAGGCATATGAACTCAGACGCAGAGGAATGATTTGATGAAGGTCGCATTTTGCGCGCTCGGCTGCAAGGTCAATCAGTATGAAGCTGATTGCTATGCGCAGCTTTTTAAGCAGCGCGGCTATGAAATTTCGTCGTTTGACGAAAAATGTGATGTATATGTTATAAACACCTGTTCCGTTACGAATATCGGGGAACGGAAAAGCCGCCAAATGATTCGGCGTGCAAGAAAGATGAATCCGTCTGCCGTGATTGCAGTGACCGGGTGCTATGCTCAGGTTAAGACGGCGGATATTAAAAATATGCCCGAGGCGGATGTTGTTATCGGAACGTCGGGCAGGCATCTGATATGCGATTTGGTTGAAGCGGTGATGCGCGGAGAGAACGCCGAGCATTGCTCGGATATAATGAAAGAGCGCGCCTATGAGGAAATGGAGTGCGCGGGGGAAACCGAGCGCACCCGCGCATATATAAAAATTGAGGACGGGTGCAACAACTTTTGTTCTTATTGCATAATTCCATATGCGCGCGGTCCGGTGCGTTCACGCAGACCCGAAAATGTTCTTGCCGAAGCGGTGCGCCTTGCGAAAAACGGATTTTGCGAGCTTGTGCTGACGGGAATAAGCATTTCATCGTACGGCAGGGATTTGGAGGAAAATATCACGCTCGGGGATATTATAAACCGCGTTTCGGAGACGGACGGCATTAAGCGCGTGCGGCTCGGAAGCATTGACCCGCGCATTTTTGACAATGATTTTATAACCCTGCTTGCGGCAAATGAAAAGGTTTGCCGTCAGTTTCACATATCGCTCCAAAGCGGCAGCGCAGGTGTGCTTTCAAGAATGAACAGGAAATACACCCCAGAGCAGTACCTTTCGGCAGTTGAAAAAATACGCCGGGCAATGCCCGACGCAGCGATAACGACCGATATTATCTGCGGATTTCCCGGGGAAACCGACAGCGAATTTGAGGAAACAAAGGAATTTGTGAGAAAAGCGCGCTTCGCAAGAGTGCATGTGTTCCCGTATTCCGAGCGCGAAGGAACGGCTGCCGCCAAAATGAAGCAGCTCAATAAAGAAGTCCGCGAAAAGCGCGCGAAGGAGCTTTTTGAAATAACGGAGAATATACGCGCGGAATTTGAAGAGTCTTTCATCGGGAGCACTCACGGCGTTTTGTTTGAGCAAAGCGCGGACGGTGTGAGCGAAGGGCTTACAAAAAATTATCTCCGTATATATGTAAACAGTGAAAAGCCGCTTGATTCCGAGCTTCACCCGGTAAAAATCACGGGCAGGGAAAACGGCAGGCTGACAGGAACGCTTGCCGATTAGTCTTTGCTCATTTTGTTATACGAAACATCGGCGGCTTCGCTTTGCATGTTGCAGCCGAGGCGGTAGAACGGAACGCGCGTTAAAAGCTTGTCCGCAAGGGTAAGCATTTTATCCATTTCGGTAAGATCGTTTGTTCTCAGCGTTTGCGTGATGACCGTCGGAATTGCCGCGGCAGGATCAATTTTTTCAATATGATTTATGCTGTCGCGCTCAAGAATACAGATTCCCTTTACAGGTGCAATCATGTTTTCGCCCATGTTTTCCTTTCCGCGCCATGGTGTTCCGCAAACATAGAATTTATCATCAATCAGCCTTAAAATAGGCTTGTCGCCGTTTATGACAACGGCGCGGCTGCCGAATTTTTTCAGCCAAAGCGATATATGCGTTGTTTTCCCCGTGCCGCTCACTGCCGTGAACAGATATGCCTGCCCGTCAACGGCGATTGCGGCGCAGTGCATCAGCATTGCGTTGTAGTCAAGAATTTTGCGGCATATCACACGGTATATTTCCAGGCATTCAAGATAACCGTCGGGAAATTCGGGATTTTCCGCTATCGCCCTGCGCATTGCGGCGCCGTCCGCCTCCGCAGTAAAGTCGGCGTTTGTGCAATCGGTTATGTATTCACGGCAAAAGCTTTCCGTATACGGAAGCCTATTCCTTACTTCAATAACAAGTCCTGCTATTTTTATAAACATATGATTATTCCTCTCCGACAGCTGCGGCGGAGGATAAATATTCCGCCGCGAGGCTGCATTTTTAATAATTATATAATATCGGGGAAAAATAATCAACAGTATTTTTTGCGAAAAGTGAGCTTTTCTTTGAAAACGGACGCTGCTGCGCACCAGACAAAGGCGGAAAGGATGTAAATCCTTACGGAATTGTCAATCCCGATAAATATCAAAGCCGCGGCAGCAGGCAGATAAAGAAAAAGCTTTTTCGGAGCTGTCAGTGCAGTAAGCCCTGCCGCAAAGACTGCAAGGATTCGGAACAGCTCAAAGTCATATTCCGAGCAAAGCTTCAGGCAAATGTCGGAAAGAACCGCGCCCATCGGTATTTCCCATGAAAATGACGGTTCAACATTGAAGAATGAAAATAATACAAAAACAGCCGCGAAGCAAAGCCATGCCGGCAAAAGTCCGAGCGCGGCGCAAAGCGTGAAGGAAATTATAAGATAAAATAATTTATACATTCGGTTTCACCTCTTAACCTTATCAATGTTTATTATTTTATCAGCGGCGCAAAAGTATAACAGATTTTTAAAAGAAATAAAAGGAAAATCGGAGGGATATTTGTT
>CAJJUC010000045.1 GCA_905195005.1 uncultured Eubacteriales bacterium
TTTTAATTTTATCCTTAATTATTTTGCTGATTTCTTCCGATTTAAGCTGCATTTTTTCACCCTCAATCCTTGTTCCCGGATAAAAGCCGGTCTTTAATCGCGTTCAGTCTTGAAAGAACGCTGGCATCCGTCCGCGAGCCTTCGCCCTCGATGACAAGACCGCCGAGAATCGATTTGTCAACCTTAAAGGCAGGAACAATGTGCTTGCCGCGTTCCGCTTCAAGTTTTTCCGTAAGCCGCGCACGGAGCTCGTCCGAAAGCGGAAAAGCCGTTGTCACGGTAATATGCTCAATGTTGTTTTTCCTGTCGCGGAGCTTTGAATAATATACGCGGCAGTTCTCAAAGGAGCCGGCGCTGCGCTTTTCGCAGAGAATTTTCAGAAAATTGACCGCATAAGGGTCAAGCGTTCCGAACACCTCGTCCAAAACGGCGAGCCGCTCGCTCCGCTCAATATTCGGTGCGTCAAGCACAGTGATAAACTCCGGATTTTCGGAAAGTGCGCGCCCGATTGCTTCAAGCGATTCGAAAACCGCGTCAATCCGCCCTTCATCATCGGCAAGAGAAAAGAGCGACGAGGCGTAAAGCATGTATTCCTGCGCTGTCATTTGTCCTCACCCGAGATGTACTCCTCAACGAGCCTTTCGCAGTCCTTTCCGTCAATATCCTTTTCAATGACCTTTTTTGCAATTGAAACGGCAATGTCGGCAATATCGCTCTGAAGCTCCGCCGCCGCTGCCTTTCTTTCATGCTCGATTTCGCGCTCCGCCTTGCTGCGCGCTGCCGCCGCTTCCGTTTGCGCCGCGCTGATGATTTCATCGCCGCGCTGCTTGGCGGCGCTCTTTGCGTCGTTCACAATCCGCCCCGCTTCGTTTTGAGCGTCCTGCAAGCGCTTAGTGTATTCATCTTTCATGGATTCCGCGTCCTTTTGAGCAGCTTCAGCCTTTTCATACATTTCGCCGACTTCCTTTTCGCGGCTTTCAATCATGTTCATAACAGGCTTAAAGAGCAGCTTTTTCATGATGAGAAAAAGAATAAAAAGATTGACCCAGGTAAAGATGAGCGACCATGTATCTATCGATACGAACTCCATGGCAATCCCTCCTTAACTTATACAAGGGGATTTGCAAAGAGAAGTATCATTGCGACAACAAGACCGTAAATACCCGTGGACTCCGCAACGGCGCAGCCGAAAAGCATTGTCGTTGTGATGTCACCCTTTGCCTCGGGCTGTCTGCCGACAGCCTCCGCTGCCTTACCTGCCGCATAACCCTGACCGATACCGGGTCCTATACCGGCAATCATTGCAAGTCCTGCTCCCACAGCCGACGCCGCGCGGATGATAGCTTCTGTCATTTCCATAATAGTTACCTCCAAATTTTTTATTAAAATATTCTTGCCTGCAATTATTATTCGTTTGCGCTGCTGACGAAAACCATTGTCAGCATGGATATAATGTAAGCCTGTAAAAAGCTTGTGAAAACATCAAAATAAACCGATAAAAACGCCGGGAGACCGACCTGGAACAGCGGCACGGACGCAAGAAACGGCACCCAGTGAAGAATTGCGCCGCTCAGCGCTGCCAAAGCTCCGTACACAAGTGTTGTTATAACAAGCCCCGAGGCAATGTTTCCGAAATGACGGAAAGCCATCGAAATCGGGTTTGCAACCTCACTGATTATGTTCAGCGGCGTCATAAGCGCAACCGGCTGAGTGAATCCCTTAAGCCAGCCGAAAAATCCGTTGTGACGGATGCTGACAACCTGAACCATAAGAAAGGTTACAAGCGCCCAGCCGAGCGTTGTGTTAAGATCGCCCGTCAGAGGACGAAGTCCCGTCAGGCTCGAAAGGCTTCCGACTATCGAAAAAGAGAAAAGTGTTCCGATATACGGTGCAAACCTCATGTTACGCTCGCCCATAACCTCACGTACCATGTTGTAAACCATTGAAACAAGCTTTTCGGCAACAATTTGCCTGCGCGGCGGATTTTTTCTGTTCATTCCGTGCGTCAGCCAAAGGCACAGAAGCGTGATAACAGCCATGATAATCCAGCTGTTCACTATCGTTTCGCTCACGCCGATTCCGCCGAAAACAGGGATTGTAAACATGATTTTAGGTCCTGAAACGGAAACATTCATGCGTTATTCCCCCTTTTTCCGAAAAAATTTACTGCAAAAACGGCAAACCGCTGAAAGAACAGCGGAATTATCGCCGCCCATAGGTTTATTGCGGCAACCTTTGCGGCGATAACAATCATTGCTCCGCAGAGGATAATCCTCGTCGTGTATGTTGCGCCCATAAATGCCTTTGCCGCGCCCTCGGTTCTTTTAACGCTTTGCTTAACGCAAAAGGCAAGGTAAAAAAAATTGAGCGATGCAAACGCGCAGCCGTAAAGCGCTCCAATGAGCACATCGCGGCGAAACGACATGAAAATTGAGAAAATAATAAATTCAATCAATCCGAACAGGAAAATTACCCCGCTCACTTTCGCCGCTTCACGGTAAACGGAGCTTTTTTCATTTTCGTTTTCCAATATGTCCGCCTCCTTCAATAAATACGGAGAAATTATTTTTCGCAGCGCGGCTTCAGCCGCGGCTGTCATTATCCTTGTGCGCGGCTTCGCCGCCGTCCGGCGCATTGTGCGATGCGCGGCGCGCAGTTTTGGTGCAGAATTTCCAAAAGGAAAGCGCGCCGCTGCCTGCCCCCAGAATCACTCCCAAAACAGAAACATAATTCCCGAGCCCGAACGTGCGGCGCACCCATTGTGCCGCAAAAATCCATAAAAGAAAGGAAACTGCAACGTGGATTCCGAGTTGTGTAACGGCGGAAAGCGCTTCCATAAATTCTTTTCGCGCGGTATTTTTACTCATATATCAAATCAAAGCCATTCCACGGGACGGCAGCTTGTGATTCCGAAATGATAGAGTATTGCATCGGCGATTCTGCGCGATGCGTTCCCGTCGCCGTAGGGATTTACCGCAACGCTCATTCTGTGATACTCCTTTTCGTCTGTCAGCAGCTGCGCCGTCAGAGAATATATAATATCCTCCCGTGTGCCTGCTATTTTAACCGTACCTGCCTCGGCAGCCTCCGGGCGCTCCGTTTCGCCGCGGAGAACCAGAACGGGCTTTCCGAGCGCCGGCGCCTCCTCCTGAAGTCCGCCGGAATCGGTAAGAATAATATATGCTCTGCTCATTGCATTGTGCAGCACGTCAACATCGAGCGGATCAACAAGGTGAACGCGGTTCGTGTTTCCGAGAATCGAGAACACCGTGTCGCGCACGGCAGGGTTAAGGTGCACGGGGTAAATAAGCTCAACATCGGGGAAATCGCGGATTATGCGCTGAACGGCGCGGCATATGTTTTCAAGCGGCGCGCCTAAGTTTTCGCGGCGGTGCGCCGTCATGAGAATAATCCTCTTGGACATATCAATGCCCTCAAGCGGAGTTCCCTCAAATGAAAAGTCCTTTTTAATCGTTGTTTTGAATGCATCGATAACAGTATTCCCGGTTATAAAAATATTATCGGGATTTATTCCCTCATTGATAAGATTTGCCCTATTATTTTTTGTCGGCGCAAAATGAAGATCGGCAATCGAGCCTGTAAGGCGGCGGTTCATTTCCTCGGGAAACGGGAAATATTTGTCGTATGTCCGAAGACCTGCCTCAACATGTCCGACCTTAATCTGATTGTAGTACGCGGCAAGCGCACCTGCAAAGGTTGTGGTTGTGTCGCCGTGAACAAGCACCATGTCGGGCTTTTCCTCGCGGAAAACCTCCTCAAGCCCTGTAAGCGCCTTTGTTGTTATCGTTGCAAGCGTCTGCCTGGGCGTCATAATATTAAGGTCAAAATCGGGCTTTATACCGAAAAGATTCATAACCATGTCAAGCATTTCGCGGTGCTGTGCCGTAACGCACACCTTGCAGTCGATTGAAGGGCGGCTTTGCAGCTCGTAAATGAGCGGCGCCATTTTAATCGCTTCGGGACGCGTCCCGAAAACAGTAAATATCTTAAGCATGTTTTTCCTCCTTGTTTTCGTCCTTATCCGAAAGACATTCTATTATTTTTGGTGCAAGCCATAAAAACAGCGTGAATGCAAAAAGCACAATCACAAACGCCCACCATGAAACGGCGCCCGTTGCAATCAGCGCAACAGCCGTTATGCAAAGCACAAGCGATAAAAGGTAAATAATCGTAACCGCCTGCTTCTGAGAAAAGCCTGCATCCACAAGTCTGTGGTGAAGATGTCCGCGGTCGGGCGACATTATCGGTCTGCCGCTTTTAAGTCTGCGAAGTATTGCCGAGGCGGTATCGAAAATCGGCAGTCCGAGAATCAGAAACGGCGCTGCAATGCTGATAACCGCGTAACCCTTGAAAAGCCCCTGGACGGATATGGTTGACAGCACAAACCCGAGCAGAAGCGCTCCCGTGTCACCCATAAAAAGCTTTGCCGGGTTAAAATTGTACGGAAGAAAGCCGAAGCATGCGCCTGCAAGCGCGCTTGTTATAAATGCCACCTCGGGTTCGCCGACAATCAGCGCAATGCAAAGCAGCGTGAGCGCGGCAATCGTGGAAACGCCGCAGGCAAGTCCGTCAAGTCCGTCAAGCAGGTTGATGGCATTTGTGATTCCCACAATCCATAAAACCGTCAGCGGAATTGAAAACCAGCCGAGCCCGATGTAACCGTACTGCGAAATAAACTCTGGAACCTTGATAAAGTCAATCCGAACGCCGCAGAACACAGGCATAAGCGCGGCAATAAGCTGCACGCCGAATTTCAGCTTGGCGCTGAGCGCGTAAATATCGTCAAATATTCCGAGAACAACAATCACGGCGCAGCCTGCAAGGATTCCTCCGAGTGCGCGCGTCATATCGGCATATACAAGCGCACTTATGATAAATCCGATAAAAATTGCAAGTCCGCCGAGCCGCGCGGTCGGCTTTTTGTGCATTCTTCTGTTGTCGCGCGGAACATCAACGGCGCCTATTTTAAAGGCAAGCTTTTTCACAAACGGAGTTGTGACAAATGTCAGTATAAAAGCTGCGATAAATGAAATCAAAATTCTGCTGTTATTCATTTTTTTCTCTCCCTCAGCCGACAACAAAACCGACTTTTTTCTTTACCTTGGTGAGGGTGCGCCTGCTTAACGAGTACGCGGCTTCGGCGCCCTTTTTGTATATGCTTTCAAGATAGTCGCGGTTTTTCATAAGGTCATCGTAACGCTTCTGAATCGGAATAAGATGCTCGCAAACCGCTTCGCCGACAGCCGCCTTGAAATCTCCGTACCCTTTTCCGGAAAATTCGTTTACAGCTTCGTTGATGGTTTTGCCTGTAACGGAGGCGTAAACCGTAAGCAGATTGTTCACCCCATCCTTCCCCTCGCGGTATGCAACCTCCGCGTCGGAATCGGTAACGGCGCGCTTTACCTTGCGGAGAATGTCCTCCGGCTTATCCAAAAGCGCAATGCAGCCGTTGGGGTTTGGATCGCTTTTCGACATTTTTGCCGACGGATTCTGAAGACTCATGATTTTCGCACCCGTTCCCTTTGAGGGAATGTAAGCTTCGGGAAGCGTGAACACATCTCCGTAAAGCGTGTTGAAGCGGTGCGCAATGTCGCGCGCAATTTCAAGATGCTGCTTCTGGTCTGCGCCGACAGGCACAAGATCCGTTTGGTAAAGCAGAATGTCCGCCGCCATCAGCACGGGATATGTGAAAAGCCCTGCGTTGATATTTTCGGGATGCTTCTGCGATTTGTCCTTAAACTGCGTCATGCGGCTGAGCTCGCCCATTTGCGTGAAGCAGCAGAGAATCCATGAAAGCTCTGCATGAGCCGGAATATGGCTTTGAATGAACATTATGTTTTTCTCCGCGTCCAAGCCGCAGGCGATATACTGCGCCAAAAGCGAAACCGTGTTTTTGCGGAGCTTTGCAGCTTCCTGCCGAACGGTTATCGCGTGCATGTCCATAATGCTGAAAATGCAGTTGTATTCATCCTGAAGCGTGACCCAGTGCTTAAGCGCGCCGAGATAATTTCCGAGCGTGATCGAGTCGCTTGACGGCTGAATGCCCGAAAATATGGTTTTTTTATTTTCCGTATCCAATATGATAATCTCCAATCCGATATTTTTTCCGAACTTTAAATATTCTTATACATTTTAGCATAAAAACCATAAGATTGTAAAGGCTTTTTTCCAAAATTCATCTTTATGAAACATTCTGTTCAAATTTGGGCGGATAAATTTTTTTATGTCCTTGAAATGTCCCGTAAAAAATTGTATACTTAAATATAAGAGGTGAGTGCATTGTCACTGAAGATAGTAAGCGGTCGCGCCGGAAGCGGCAAAACAAGCTTCATGCTTGATGACATGGCAGGCGTTTCGGATGCAATATATCTTGTTCCGGAGCAGTATTCGTTTTCTGCCGAAAAGAAAATAATCGAAAGGTTCGGAATGTGCGGCCTCGGCTGCCCCGAGGTTATGAGCTTTCGGAAGCTTGCGCGGAAAATCGTTTCGGAAAGCGGCGCCGGGAACGGAATCATTTCGGATAACGCCGTTCGTGAAATGCTGATAAGCTTCTGCACATCGGACTTGCCACCCGAAAAAATGCGCCTGTTTGACGGGCTTGTCAGAAAAAAAATGCTTGCGCCGACGGCGTCCGGGCTGATAACAACGTTCAGGCGTTATAACATCACGGCGGAAATGCTTGAAAAGGCGCGCACCGATACCGATAATCCCGTGCTTGAAAAAAAGCTTGCCGACTGCAAAACCATTCTTGATGCATATAATACGCGCCTTGCGGAGTGCGGAGCTTCCGACCCCGAGGATATCATAACGCTTGCCGCTGAGCTTGCTTGCGGCAGCGCCGTTTTTGACGGGAAAAGCATTTATATAGATCAGTTTTCCGATTTTGACCCGCAGCAATACGCTTTTATCGCAAAAATGCTTGAAAAAGCGCAGCGCGTGTGCGTTGGTCTGTGCCTCGACGAAGACGACCCATTTTCCCCAACGCGCCGCACCCGGGCCGCCCTTGTGCGCCTTGCGGAAAGGCTCGGCACGGCGGTTGAAGCGGAGGAGTATGTCATGGGAGCGATGAAAACGGCTTCTCCTATGCTCGGCTGCCTTGAAAAAATGTATTTTTCGGAGCAAAGCGCTCCGTTCGCAGGCGCTGACGGAAGCCTTCGCATTTTCTGCGGAAAAACAATGGCGGCGGAGATTCATGACGCGGCGCGCAGAATTGTTGCCCTTGTGCGCGATGAGGGCTTCCGCTTCCGCGATATTTCAGTCGTTGCGCGCAATATCGATGATTATAAGTGCTTTATAGAACGTATTTTCCCGATATACGGGATTCCGGTGTTTATCGACAGAAAAACGCCGCTTTCCGGTCACGCCGTAACCCTGTTTGTGACGTCGATTCTGGATTTGGCAATCGGCGGCTTTACATATGAAAATATATTCAGATATATAAAAAGCCCGTTTTCGCCGCTTGAGCAGACCGAGGCGGATATATTGGAAAACTACTGCCTTGCAGGCGGAATCCGCCCGTACATGTGGAAAAAACCGTTCAAATATGCGAAAAGCGGCGCGGAGCTTGAGCAAATGAACGCTCTTCGCGAAAGGGCGGCAATTCCCGTTTCGGAGCTTGCCGAAAAGCTGCGGAAAAAGCACACCGTGCGCGAAATCTGCGAGCTGCTCCGGGATTTTTTCGAAGCGGTCGGGCTGGAGGAAAAAATTCTTAAATATGCCGATATGCTTGCTGCCGATGCCGAAAACGTGTATGCCTTGCAGACAAAGCAGGTTTATAATCTGCTGACCGAAATCCTCAGCTCTCTGTGTGAAATTGCCGGAGATAAAACAACCGATATCAAAACGTTTTATGCAGCTTTGAACACGGGGCTTTCGGCTGTTGAAATAGGAACGATTCCGTCCGCGTCCGACTGTGTGAGCGTTGGAAGCATTGACAGAATCAAGGGGCACGGCGCGCGCGCGGTTTTCCTTATCGGCGTGAACAGCGGCAAATTCCCTGCTCCGGCATCGGATAACGGAATCTTTTCCGAAAGCGACAAACAGGAGCTCGAGGCGCTCGGAATTGAGCTGCCGCCCGGAATGCTTGCGAAGGCTGAAAGTGAACAGCTTCTTATTTATGACGCGCTGACCTGCGCGGATAAAAGGCTGAATATAAGCTATGCGATTGCCGATTCAAGCGGCGGCGCGCTCCTTTGCTCGGAAATCGTAACACGGATTCACGCGCTTTTTCCCGATATTGAGTACGATGATAATATCACGAAAGAAAAATACGGAGATGAGAGCGTTGCGTCTTGCAGGGAAGCGTTTGAGCTGCTTGCTGCGGCGCTGCGCGGTGCAATGCGCGGTGAGCCGCTTCCGCATGAGCTCAGCGCCGCAGGGGCATATTTTGAGAAGGACGCGCTCTTTGCGCCGCTGCTTAAATCAATGCTCGGATTCGCGGAATATGCCAACGAACCGCAGAAGATTAATCCCCGGCTTGCTGCGCGTGCATTCGGCGGAGAGATGAAAACAAGCGTTTCACAGCTGGAGCTTTACAACAACTGCCCGTTTTCATATTTCGCAAAATATGTGCTTAAGCTTCGTCCGCGTGAGGTTTTTGAAATAAACAATGCCGACAGCGGCTCGTTTCTGCACGATTTTCTGAACCTGTTTTCGGAAAGGGTTGCTTCGGCATACGATGCAGACGGCGAAAAGCTTTCATGGAACGCGATAGACGATGCATTTATAAAGGAAAACACGGATCTGATTCTGAAGCAGTCGCTCAGCGCGGTAAACGGTTCTGCGCTTGAGATTCCGCGCATAAAAGCTCTTTATAACAGACTGCGGCGTGTGGCGCTCAAATGTGTTTACGCAGTGAGAAGCCATATTGTGAACGGAGATTTCGTTCCGCTCGGTTATGAGATAAGCTTTGACGACGACGGCAGCTTTGCGCCGATGCGGCTCACCCTTTCCGACGGCAAGCGCATAACCCTCCGCGGACGAATTGACCGCGCGGACGTTTTTTCGCCCGATGGAAAAAGTACCTTTGCGCGCATTGTGGACTATAAAAGCAGTGACAGAGCGCTTAAGCTTGACGACGTTTATCACGGACTTTCGCTTCAGCTGTTCGTATATCTGTCCAACCTGTGTGAAAACGGGTATAAGCCGGCAGGAATACTGTATTGTAATCTGTCCGACCCTATTATAGACGCGCCGTTCGGCACGGACAGGGAAGAAATAACGCGGCTGCACACGGAGCGGCGCAGAATGAGCGGAATTGTGCTCGCAGAGGACGATATGCGCCTGCACATGGGCGGCGATGAAACGCTCAGCGGAAAAAAACAGGCAACATATAAAAATTTCAATTCAATGTTCCGCCATCTTAAAAAGGTTATCGCAAAAACGGTGGAAAAAATCAGCGGCGGAGAATTTCCGCTCGAACGCACCGAGGATGCATGCGACCGCTGCGATTATGCGGCAGTTTGCCGCTTTGACGGACGGTTCGGCGGCTGCCGCGTGAAAACCTTTGAAAAAATAAAGGATGAAGAAATCTGGCAGAGAACGGAGGCTGAGGAAAATGCAGTGGACTGATGACCAGAGAAACGCAATATATGCGCCGCCGGCGGAAATTATCGTAAGCGCCGCAGCAGGCAGCGGAAAAACGCAGGTGCTCACAACGAGAATAATCGAAAGAATCAAGTCCGATGAAAACCCCGTTTCGGTGGACCGTCTGCTGATAGTAACCTTCACAAAGGCCGCCGCCGCCGAAATGCGCGAGCGAATCGGAAAAGCGCTTGCCGCTGCAGTGAAAAGCGAAACCGATGATAAAAAGCGCCGCCGCTTGTCACGTCAGCTCACGCTTCTGTCGGGAGCAAGCATTTGCACGATTGACGCGTTTTGCTTTAATATTGTGCGGCAGAACTACTACCGCGTTAATCTCCCTGCCGATGTCCGCATCGGTGACACGGGCGAAACCGCGCTTCTGCAAATTGACGCGCTTGAAAAAACGGCAGACGCATTTTACAGTGCGCTTGCAGCTTACAGGGGGGAAGAGCTTTCGGAAAGCGCCGCTGCGGACGGAGATATAATAAAGGAAATGTTCCCCGATGAAGCGGAGCGCGGAATTATTCTTGAGGGCTTTGAAATGCTCGAACGCTGCTACAGCTCCGATAAGTCGGACTCTGATTTTTCGGGTAAAAAAAAGGGCGGAGATTACACGAAAATGATTTCCGAGCTGTACAAAAAAGCGCAGTCGGCAGCATTCCCCGATAAATGGCTCGGAGAAATTGCGGACGCTTACAGCCGCGATTATGCCGAAACCCCTTTTTATTCGCTGACAGTGCGCGAATGCCGCGCCATGGCGGAAAGTCTGGCACAGATGGCGGAAAACGCCGCCGATTTCTCGGAATCGTGCGGACTTGGGTATGAAACGGTTTTCCGCGAGGCTTGCGAAAGCTTCCGCGCCGCTGCCGAAAAAACCGATTATGATTCGCTCCGCGCCTGTTTTTCAGCTTATTCTTCCGTTAAGCTTCCGCGCAGAAAAAGCGGAAGCGCCGCCGAAGATGCTGACGTTGTTAAAGCAATCCGCGCAAAAATGGATAAAATCGGCGAAAGGTGTGCGGAGCTTCTGGAGCTTTCTTATGATGAGTGTGCGGCGGTGCAAAAAAAGCTTTATCCGATGATAAAAGCGCTCTGCGCAGCGGCAAAAGCGCTCGGAAGAATATATTCCGATAAAATGATGGAGCGGAAAATCCTTGATTTCCCGGCATGCGAGCATCTTGCGCTTGAAATAATAACTGCGGACGGAAAAACGCTCACCGAAGCGGGCGCGGTTATCCGCGATTCGTTCGATGAAATTTATATTGATGAAATGCAGGATTCAAACGATTTGCAGGACACGCTTTTCTCTGCAATTTCAAGCGGCGCCATGTTTATGGTGGGCGATGTCAAGCAGAGTATTTACGGCTTCCGCAGCGCCGACCCGTCGATATTTACGGAGAAATGCGATTCGTCATCCGAGGATAAGGACGCTGAAAAACGCAAAATTTTTCTTTCGCGCAATTTCCGCTCACGCAGGAATGTTATTTCGGCTGTGAACAGCGTTTTCGACATAATCATGCGCACGGATGTGTGCGGAATCGATTATATAAAGGAGCACCGCCTCGATTTCGGCGCGGACTTCATGCAGGGCGCGGAAAACGAGCGCAAGGCGGAAATCGATGTTGTGCACTGCGCAGGAAACGCAGCGGAGCTTTGCCGCGCCGAAGCTGAATTTACAGCCGCTGAAATCGAAAAAACGGTTGCGGAAAAAAGGCTTGTATGGGATAAGGACGAGGGTGTGCTGCGCCCTGCGCGATATTGTGATTTTGCCATACTCATGCGCGCTCCGGGCAGCGCTGCCGAAGTGTATGAACAGGCGCTTTCATCGCACGGAATCCCGTCGTATTATGAGGACGGCGGCAGCCTTTACACTTCGGGTGAGGTCGGCGCGGTGCTTGAGCTTCTGAAGCTTATCGATAATTCGGAGTGCGATGTTCCGCTTGCTTCAGCCATGCGCAGTCCGATGTTTATGTTCGGTGAGAACGAGCTGCTGGCAATCCGCCTTTGCGGCGGCGGCAGCTTTAAAAGCGCACTCGATAAGGTGTGCGGCGGTGAGACCGATGTGAGCTCCGCACTCCGTGACAAATGCGTTTCGTTTATGCAATCGGTCGGCAGGTGGCGCCGCGCCGCAGGCTTTGTCAGCGTTGAGGAGCTGATTCGAAGAATATATGCCGAAACCAACATTGCAGCGGCGGCGCTCGCTTTCCCCGACGGGGAAAAACGGCGTGCGAATCTTGATTTGCTTTTAGAGCGTGCGGCGGAGTTTGAAAGCACAAATCTGCGCGGACTTTTCAATTTCGTGAACTATGTTACGGGAATTCAGCAAAGCGGCGGCAGCGCTGCCGAAGCAAAGTCAATGTCAGAAAAAATGGATGTTGTGAGAATAACAAGTATTCACAAATCAAAGGGGCTTGAATTTCCGGTTGTGTATCTTGTAGGCTGCGAAAAGGCGTATCACGGGGCGGACAATATGCCCGGCGGCATGATTATCAGCCGAAGCACGGGCGTGAGCATAAACGTGACCGACCCCGATTTGCGTTTTCGCTTCCGCTCACCGATGCAGCGCATTGCGGCTTTAACGGAAAAAACATCCGCGGCGGCAGAGGAGATGCGCCTGCTGTACGTTGCGCTCACCCGTGCGCGTGAGGAGCTGCACGCCGTCTGCGCAGTGAAAAAGCCCGAAAGCTTTTCACCCCTCGGCTACGCGCCTGCGTCATACGAAATCCTTTTTGCCGACAGCTATCAAAAGCTTTTGAAGCTCTCGGTAAATAACCGCTGGAACGTCAGGTATATTGAAGCCGGCACGGCGGAGGAGTCGGAAGCTTTTGAGAAAAAGCAGGAAATATCATTCACTGCCGATGAAAGAGTAAGCAGACTGCTTGATTATTCCTATCCGTACAGTGCTGCCGTAACGCTTCCGAACAAGGCCTCGGTTTCTCAGCTCAAGGAGGAAGCGTTCAATCTGCTTTACGAAGCGGACGGCACGCTTCATTCGCTGAACCGCGCCGATCACACAAGACTTAAGCTGAAAAAGCTGAAAACAAAACGGGAAATTACGGGGGCATTTTTCGGTACGGCGCACCATAAAATGCTGGAGCATCTCCTGTTTGACGGAACCCCTGTAAAAGCTCAGCTTGAGGAATTGCACAGCCGCGGCATTCTCTCCGATGAGGAATATGATATTACGGATGCCGGTAAAATCGAAAAATTTGTCAGCAGTCCGCTCGGCAGGCGCATGGGCGCGGCAAAGAAGCTCAACCGTGAATCCCCGTTTGTCATCAGCATCCCGGCGGCGGAAATTGAGCCGTCACTTCCCGAAAACGAAACAATCTGCGTTCAGGGCGTTATCGATTGCTGGTTTGAGGAAAACGACCGCGTTGTGCTTGTTGACTATAAAACGGATGCATACGAGAACCCGTCCGAAATTGCCGAAAAATATAAAAAGCAGCTCTCGTACTACGAGCGCGCTTTGCAATCAAAATTTAATAATAAATTAATAGAAAAATATCTTTACTTACTGCATAAAGATGATATAATATCTATATAAGAATTATGTCGGGTGTTCCGCCGATGATGAACAGCCGGGCAGCAAGGGAGTTTTGATTTTATGTCTGAAGATATAAGGGATGTAAGCGAGCGCGCACGCCGCGAGGAGGATGTTGAACAGCTCGTTGAAAACAGATTTGTAAAGGAGGAGGGTGACGAAATGCCGCAGAGAAGAACAAGCAAAAAGAAAAGCAAAAAGGGGCTCAAATCGCTGATTCTGGTTTTAAGCTTTGTGCTGATTTTCGCAGTATTTTTTGTAGGATCGTATGTGTACTTTACGGGAAATCAGAAGCCCGATAAAATTGCCGACGCTTCAAACACCGCGGCGAAGGCATCCGATAAGACGGATAACGAAAAGTCTGCGGAGGTTTCCGATGAAAAGGTCAATGTACCCGATACGGACTACATAGACAGCGCGGCTGACGAAAAGACGGACACGGAAACAACAACCGAGGTAAAAAGCGATACAAAGACATCCGCTCCGTCCTCAGGGTCGCAGCAGTCCTCCGCAAAGAGCAACACAGTGAAGCGGAAAACAACCACCCAACAGAGCAATAAGGTTGCGGCACGGAGAGCCGGGCAAAGCACGCAATCAACCGCTTCATCGCAAAAACCGGGCGCAAGCGGCAGAACAACGCAGTCGCCGTCAGCTTCAGCGGGAACAGGCAGCTCATCACATTCCGGCAGCCACGAAACAAACGGTTCGGGCAGCGGAAGCGCGGCGTCAGGCGGCACACATGCAGGTTCAAACGGCAGCACATCTGCATCACAGCAGCCGTCGCAATCGGGCAGCGGTCATTCCGGCAGCACATCGCAGGGAAGTCAGCCGTCGCAGAGCGGTTCACAGAACAAAGTAATTGAAAAGCATGAGGATTCAGCAGCAATTATCCTCGACTGATACGGACTTTAACAAAATGCACCGCGCGAAAATTTTCGCGCGGTGCATTTTGTTAGGCAGATGTGTTAATATCCGAACCCGCTCAAAAAGCCTGAAAATCGTCTTTTTCTGTGTTGTCGGGCTTGATATACGTCAGTATGTCTGC
>CAJJUC010000046.1 GCA_905195005.1 uncultured Eubacteriales bacterium
CGCCGTCGGGGTCGCGCTTTTCGCCGTTTACGGTTACCGTGGCATATGATATGCCGCTCATAAGTATTTCGCTCTGCGTTCCCGCGTCCGCACGCATTCGTACGCCCGTCGCGTTAACATATCCGATTCTGGTTGCCGAAGCGGATATTTTAAAACAATTGCTTGAAAATAAAATCACTATAGATAAAACTATAGATATATATTTGCTTAATTTACTCGCCATACCGCACCTCAACAATAATATTTTTTACGGACGATTAGTATACATAATAAAACTAACCTTCGAAATTATTATTTGCAGATTTAAAAAAATCAGACACATCAAAGTGAGTAGTTCAAAATAATGTGTCTGACTTTATCTTTATCTTTTTAAAGTGCTTCTTACTTATTAAGCGCCTGCTGAACGGCAACCGCGCACGCAACGGTCATACCGACCATCGGGTTGTTGCCCGCGCCTATAAGACCCATCATCTCAACATGAGCCGGAACGGAAGAAGAACCGGCAAACTGAGCGTCGGAGTGCATACGGCCCATGGTATCTGTCATACCGTAGGAAGAGGGGCCTGCCGCCATGTTATCCGGGTGGAGGGTACGGCCTGTACCGCCGCCGGAGGCAACGGAGAAATAGTTCACGCCGTTTTCAACGCACCATTTCTTATAGGTGCCTGCAACCGGATGCTGGAAGCGGGTCGGGTTGGTGGAGTTGCCGGTAATGGAAACGCCTACCTTTTCAAGCTTCATTATAGCAACGCCCTCGGGAACGTTATCCGCACCGTAGCACTTAACGGCTGCGCGCGCGCCCTTTGAGAACGGCTTTTCATAAACAACCTTGACCTCTTCTGCGTAGGGGTCAAACTCGGTTTCAACATAGGTGAAGCCGTTAATACGGGAGATTATATAAGCCGCGTCCTTGCCGAGCCCGTTAAGAATAACGCGCAGGGGCTTAACTCTTACCTTATTTGCGTTAAGAGCAATTTTAATAGCGCCCTCAGCCGCTGCGAAGGATTCGTGACCTGCCAAGAAGCAGAAGCACTCGGTTTCTTCCGAAAGGAGCATTTTACCGAGGTTGCCGTGACCGAGACCAACCTTGCGGTCGTCCGCAACGGAACCGGGAATGCAGAACGACTGTAGACCCTCGCCGATTGCTTCGGCAGCGTCGGCAGCCTTTGTGCAGCCCTTCTTTATAGCGATTGCAGCACCCGTGATATATGCCCAGCATGCGTTCTCAAAGCAGATGGGCTGAACACCCTTTACGAGATTGTATACATCGATGCCCTTATCGTCGCAGATTTTCTTTGCGTCCTCAAGAGAGGAAATGCCGTACTTGTTAAGAGCTTCGTTTATCTGATTGATTCTTCTTTCATAGCTTTCGAATAATGCCATTATTACTTCCTCCCCTCTTATTCTTCACGCGGATCAATAACCTTAACCGCGTCGTCAAATCTGCCGTACTGACCGGAAGCCTTTGCCATAGCTTCGTTTGCGTCCATGCCCTTACGGATAAATTCCATCATTTTTCCGAGATGTACAAACTTATAACCGATTATGAGATTGTCTTTATCAAGAGCAATTTTTGTGATATATCCTTCTGCAAGCTCAAGATAACGCGGTCCCTTTGCCTTTGTGCTGTAAAGCGTACCTACCTGGCTGCGGAGACCCTTTCCGAGATCCTCGAGACCTGCGCCGATCGGAAGTCCGCCCTCCGAGAAAGCCGTCTGCGTTCTGCCGTAAACAATCTGAAGGAAAAGCTCACGCATAGCAGTGTTGATAGCGTCACAGACAAGGTCAGTGTTGAGCGCTTCAAGAATGGTTTTTCCGGGAAGAATTTCCGAAGCCATAGCAGCGGAATGAGTCATTCCGGAGCAGCCGATTGTTTCAACAAGCGCTTCCTCGATAACGCCGTCCTTAACATTCAGCGTCAGCTTACATGCGCCCTGCTGAGGTGCGCACCAGCCCACACCGTGAGTAAGACCGTTAATATCAGTAATCTGTTTTGAATGCGTCCATGCGCCTTCCTGCGGAATCGGGGCGGGTTCATGCTTAACGCCCTTCGCAACAACGCACATGCTTTCAACTTCATGTGAATAGTTCATGTTCTAAACTCCTTTCAATCTTAACTTCGTATATTTTATCATTATTTCAATATCTATTCAAGTAAATTTTCGCATTTTTCTTATTAATTTTAACATTTTTCTTATTTTTATTTACAAATCAGTCCGCTTTGAAGTCGGACGGAGAGCGGCCGACAATTCTTTTGAATGCCGCGGAAAAGTAATTCTGATTTGAAAAACCGAGCATTTCCGCCGTTTCGGACACGGATTTTCCCGACCTTATAAGTGCAATCGCCTTATTCATTCGCAGCCTGTTGTAATATGCCTTCACGCCCCCTCCGCCGTAGCGCGCAAAGGTTTTCTTCAGGTTGACCTCGCTCATGCGGCAGATTTCGGCAAGCTCCGAAATATCGAGATTTTTATCGAGATTATCCTCAATTGCGCGGATAATCGCACTGTAGTTTTTCGCCGTCTGGGAAGCTGCCGTCTTAATATCGTAGGAATTGCCCGAAATCGCATGAAGAATAAAAAGCTCCAGCTTTTTCGCCGCCGTCAGATAATCGAGCGAATCCGCGTTTTTTATCCCGACAACGGATATGCCCGACCGTTCGAACGCGCAGTTGATTTCGCCGAGCGTTGCCTCCGCCTCCGCAAGCAGCTCATCGCTTATACTGAAAAAACGCGACTTCATTCCCGGCATATTGCGGCAGGCAAACGAAAATATTATTATCTGCGGATGCAGACTGTTATCGTTCCATATTCTGTGAAACTCCGACGGGCAGTGAAGCACGCACTGACCGCGCGACAGGCGCATAACGCGGCTGCCCGCGGTTATCCCGATTTCGCCGCTGAGCACAATAACTATTTCCCAGAAATCATGAAATTCGCCCGAAAAATAGTATCCGGTTTTATAATCACGCTTGAACGCGGTGTAAATCCCGGTTATTTCCAAATTTCCGCCTATTTCCGCTTTCCCGTACATAGCGCACCTCATTTGTATACAAAATAACATCTTATGTATCTTTTTTTGTATATTAATTCTTTTTTGGATATGATAAAATTGTATCAGAACAAGAGAATTTTGTCAATAAGACAAAGCCGAAAAGGAGGCAAAAATCATGCGCGTTATTTTGTGCGATACTTATGAGGAGGTTTCGGCAGCCGCTGAAAGGCTTGTCGAAAGTCAGATAGTTTTAAAACCGAACTGTGTGCTCGGACTTGCAACAGGTTCAACGCCGATCGGAATGTATAAAAAGCTGGCGGAAAGATATGAGAGCGGAATGCTTGATTTCAGCAGTGTTGCAACGTTTAACCTTGACGAATACTATCCGCTGAGCAAGAGCAACAGCCAAAGCTATCATTATTTCATGCAGGAAAATCTGTTCTCGCATATAAATGTGAAGCCCGAAAACATACATATTCCCAACGGCGAAGCGACGGACTGCAACAAGGAATGTGACGAATACGAAAAAATGATTGACGAAGCCGGCGGAATCGATTTGCAGATTCTCGGCATCGGGCAGAACGGACACATAGGCTTTAACGAGCCGGACGCAAAGCTCAACACCAGAACGCACGTTACCGACCTTACCGAAAGCACAATCATTGCCAACTCGCGGTTTTTCGATTCGGTGGACGAGGTTCCGCGCAAGGCAATTACAATGGGAATCGCAACAATTCTTAAATCAAAGAAAATTGTGCTGCTTGCAACAGGTGCGAACAAGCACAGCGTTGTTGCCTCGCTTTTGCAGGGCGATATCAACACCGACATTCCGGCGAGCATGCTTAACGTTCACCCCGACGTGACGCTTATATGCGACAAAGACGCTTATTACAGCCGCAGAATCGGAATTGACATCGGCGGCACGGAAACAAAGTTCGGTGTGCTTGACGACGATAACAACCTGATATATAAAACGGAAATTCCGACAAACACTGATAGCGCTGAGGCTCTCACCGACGGAATTGCCGCAGAATGTCACAGAATAATGAAGGAATACTCGATAACCGGCATCGGCGTCGGCACGGCGGGACTTTTCCGCGGTGAGCTTGTTTCGGCAGTAAATCTTCCGTTTAAGGACACAAACCTCACCAAGCTTCTCACGGATAAAATCGGGCTTCCCGTCCGCGTTTCGAACGACGCGAACTGCGCGGCGCTCGGTGAAACGCTGTGCGGCGTGGGAAAGGACGCGGATAATATTGTTATGATTACGCTCGGCACCGGAATCGGCGGCGGAATTATCGTTGACGACAGAATTTATCAGGGCTGTGGCTGCGCCGGAGAAATCGGGCACATGTCAATTGAAATGAACGGTATCCCCTGCGGCTGCGGAAAACGCGGCTGCTGGGAAAAATATGCTTCCGCGCAGGCGCTTGTCACATCGGCGGAAAAGGCTGCCGATGAAAACCCTGAAAGCATTCTTGCAAGGCTTAAAGCCGAAAACGGCGGCAGACTCAGCGGCAGACTGATTGCCGCGGCGCTTAAGGACTGCGCCGAAGCAGAGCGCGTTATCGATACGTATGCGACTTATCTTGCAAACGGAATCGACAGCCTTTCCGCAATATTCGACCCCGATATGTTCATTTTGTCGGGCGGAATAACGAATATGGGTTCGCTGCTTCTCGATCCCGTTAAAAAGCATCTCAAAACCGAAATTCCCGTTGAAATATCGGTTCTCAAGAACGACGCAGGAATCATAGGCGCGGCAATGCTGCAATAAAATATTTATTAAGAGGAGAGATTAACATGAAAAAGAATACGGCGCTTGTTGTCATGGCTGCCGGAATGGGCAGCCGTTACGGCGGTTTAAAGCAGATTGACTCAATCGGTCCGGACGGAGAAATTCTTCTCGACTACTCGGTTTACGACGCGGTTAAAGCAGGCTTTGACAAAACGGTTTTCATAATCCGCCGCGATATTGAAAAGGATTTCCGCGAAATAACCAAGCGCAGAATTGAAAAAATGACTGACGTTGAGTACGTTTTTCAGGACATGGATAAGCTGCCGGACGGGTTCACCGTTCCCGAGGGCAGAACAAAGCCGTGGGGCACGGGTCACGCAGTTTACTGCGCGGCGGAAAAGGTTGACACTCCGTTTGCACTCATCAATGCGGACGATTACTACGGGCAAAAGGCATTTTCGCTTATTCATTCGAACCTTGAAGCAAAAGACGAGACCTGCATGGTCGGCTTCCGCCTCGGAAATACGCTGACGGAAAACGGAACGGTTTCCAGAGGAATATGCACGGTTAAAGACGGTTTTTTGTGTGACATAACGGAAAATACGGCGCTTGACAAAAACAGCGGCGTTCCGCTCGACACAATCGTTTCAATGAACATGTGGGGATTTATGCCCGATATATTCGGCTGCATTGAAAAGGATTTCACGGAATTTCTGAAAAACCTGTCCAATCCCATGAAAGAGGAATTTTATATCCCGACGGTTGTTGACAACATGATAAAAACGCGCGGCGAAAAGGTGCGCGTTCTCAGCACTGACGACAAGTGGTACGGCGTGACATATCACGAGGATAAGGAAAGCGTTGCGGCTGCGCTGCGCAGATATACCGAGCTCGGCATGTACAAGGGGCTGTAAAAAGCTTCCGATTCGTCTGCCGGCTGCATTATGACGGTGAATTTTTCAGAAATCGTATAACACATCTATTGTAAACCTACAGCTCTGAAACGAAATAAATAAAAAACGGGTTGACAACCGATTAAAAGAGTTGTATAATGTATAAAAACATATAAAGGCTGTGACGAAGAGAGTAGGCGCTTGCAAAACGCATGAGCGATTCGGGGATGGTGCGAGCCCGAAGCGGAGTACCCTGTGCTGAAAATCACTTCCGAGCCGCGTCGGTGAAAGCATCAGTAATCGGCGCCGGGCAGTTTCTCCGTTAAGGGAACGCATATGTCTGTATGCTGATTAGGTGGTTTGGCAGTTTCGTCCTATATTGGTGGGGTGAGACTGCTTTTGTTTTTATCACGGAAATTATAATCGGGAGGTTTTAATATGTATAATAAGGTTGACACAAATCTGAACTTTGTTGAACGCGAGAAGAAAATCGGAAAGTTCTGGCGCGACAACAAAATCTTCGAAAAGAGCATTGAAGACCGTGACGGCGGAGCTTGCTACACGTTTTACGACGGTCCGCCGACGGCGAACGGAAAGCCGCACATCGGGCATGTTCTGACGCGCGTTATCAAGGACATGATTCCGCGTTACCATGCGATGAAGGGAAGCAAGGTTATCCGCAAGGCAGGCTGGGACACACACGGACTGCCCGTTGAGCTTGAGGTTGAAAAGCTTCTCGGGCTGGACGGAAAGGAGCAGATTGAACAGTACGGACTTGAACCGTTCATCAAAAAGTGCAAGGAAAGCGTTTGGAAATATAAAGGCATGTGGGAAAACTTTTCGCAGACCGTCGGCTTTTGGGCGGATATGGACGACCCATATGTTACTTATGACAATAACTTTATCGAATCCGAATGGTGGGCGCTGAAAAAGATTTGGGAAAAAGGGCTTCTTTACAAGGGCTACAAAATTGTGCCGTACTGCCCGCGCTGCGGAACTCCGCTTTCAAGCCATGAGGTAGCGCAGGGGTACAAGGATGTTAAGGAAAAAAGCGCCATTGCCAAATTCCGCATAAAAGGGACTGAGGATGAATATTTTCTCGCATGGACGACAACGCCGTGGACGCTTCCGTCAAACGTTGCCCTCTGCGTGAATCCGAACGAAAAATACGTTAAAATCAATAACGAGGGCAATATTTACGTCCTTGCGGAGGCGCTTATTCCGTCGGTTATCGAGGGGGATTACACCGTTCTTGCAGAATACACAGGAAAAGAGCTTGAGTATACGGAATATGTTCCGCTGTTTGATTTTGTTCATCCCGATAAAAAGGCTTATTATGTTGTGTGCGATGATTATGTAACGCTTACGGACGGTACCGGAATTGTTCATATTGCGCCTGCATTCGGTGAGGACGACTCACGCGTTGGCAGAAATTATGACCTTCCCTTTGTTCAGCTTGTTGATTCAAAGGGTGAAATGACAAAGGAAACGCCCTGGGCGGGAATGTTCTGCAAGGATGCCGACAAAGAGGTTTTCAGAACCTTGTCCGAGAACGGTCTTTTATATGCCGCGCTTCCGTTTGAACATTCGTACCCGTTCTGCTGGCGCTGCGACACGCCGCTCATATACTATGCGCGCGATTCATGGTTTATAAAAATGACGGCTGTGCGCGATGACCTTATCAGAAACAACGACACAATCAACTGGATTCCGGCAAGCATCGGAAAAGGGCGCTTCGGCGATTGGCTGAAAAACGTTCAGGATTGGGGCGTAAGCCGTGACCGTTACTGGGGAACACCGCTCAACATCTGGATTTGTGACTGTGGTCACCGCCACAGCATAGGCTCGATTGCCGAGCTGCGCGAAATGTCCGGAAACTGCCCGGAAAACATTGAGCTTCACCGCCCGTATATAGACGAAGTGACAATCAAATGCCCCGAGTGCGGCGGAACAATGCATCGTACCAAGGAGGTTATCGACTGCTGGTTTGATTCCGGTTCAATGCCCTTTGCACAGTGGCATTATCCCTTTGAAAATGAGGAAATATTCAAGGAGAATTTCCCTGCGGACTTCATCAGTGAAGCCGTTGACCAAACGCGCGGCTGGTTCTATTCCCTTCTTGCGATTTCAACGCTTATCTTTAACAAAGCGCCTTATAAGAACGTTATCGTTCTCGGTCACGTTCAGGATGAGAACGGACAGAAGATGAGTAAGTCTAAAGGAAATGCGGTCGATCCGTTTGATGCACTTGAGAAATACGGAGCAGATGCGATCCGCTGGTATTTCTACATCAACAGTGCTCCGTGGCTGCCGAACCGTTTCCACGGAAAGGCTGTTCAGGAAGGACAGCGTAAGTTCATGGGAACACTTTGGAATACTTATGCATTCTTCGTGCTTTATGCGAACATTGATAATTTTGATGCAACAAAATATACTTTGGAATACGATAAACTTCTGGTTATGGATAAGTGGATCCTCTCCAAGATGAACACAATGGTAAAAGATGTAGATTATAATCTTGGCAATTACAGAATCCCAGAGGCAGCACGTGTGCTTCAGGATTTCGTAGATGATCTGAGTAACTGGTATGTAAGAAGAAGCCGTGAACGTTTCTGGGCAAAGGGAATGGAGCAGGATAAGATCAATGCTTACATGACTCTGTACACAGCTCTTGTTACAGTATCTAAGGCAGCAGCTCCGATGATCCCGTTCATGACAGAAGAGATTTATCAGAACCTGGTTCGCAGCATTGATAAGGATGCTCCGGAAAGTATTCACCTTTGTGACTTCCCGGAAGTTCATGAAGAACAGATTGATAAAGAACTTGAAAATAACATGGAACATGTTCTTGACCTTGTTGTTATGGGACGTGCATGCCGTAATGCATCCAACATCAAGAACCGTCAGCCAATCGGAAAGATGTTTGTGAAAGCAGATTTTGATCTTCCGGAATTCTATCAGGAGATCGTTGCAGACGAGCTGAATGTTAAAAATGTTAAATTCACAGATGATGTAAGAGACTTTACTTCTTATAGTTTTAAACCACAATTAAAGACAGTCGGACCGAAATATGGTAAGATGTTAGGTGGTATCAAAGCGGCGCTTAACGACATCGATGGAAATGCAGCAATGGATGAGCTCAACGCTACAGGTGCACTCAAACTGGATGTAAACGGACAGGAGATTGAACTCTTCAAGGAAGATCTTCTGATTGATACAGCACAGATTGAAGGATATGAATCTGTAAATGACAACGGAATCACAGTTGTTCTCGATACAAACCTGTCACCAGAGCTGCTGGAAGAGGGATTTGTACGTGAGATCATCAGCAAGATCCAGACAATGAGAAAAGAAGCTGATTTCGAAGTTATGGACAGAATCAAAGTTACATACGAGGGTAGTGAAAAGGCAGAAGCTGTCTTCGAAAAGAACAACACACTGATCGCAGGTGAGGTACTTGCTGATGAAGTTGTAAAAGCACAGCCGGATGGTTACGTGAAAGAATGGAAGATCAACGGCGAAGCAGTTACAATGGGTGTTGAGAAAAAAGGAGAGTAATAAACATGTTCAGTAAAAGATTCGAGAAAAAAGCGTTTAAAGCGGCAGTAAAGGATAACGTTAAGACACTTTACAGAAAGACAATCGATGAGGCTACGCCGCAGCAGTTATTCCAGGCAGTATCCTATGCAGTCAAAGATGTGATTATCGATGATTGGATTGAGACACAAAAAAGATATGATGAGACAGACGCTAAGACAGTATACTATATGTCAATGGAGTTCCTTATGGGACGTGCACTTGGCAACAACCTCATCAATATGACAGCATATAAAGAAGTAAAAGAAGCACTGGAAGAGATGAATATTGATCTGAACGTGATTGAAGACCAGGAGCCGGATGCGGCTCTTGGTAATGGAGGTCTTGGACGTCTTGCAGCATGTTTCCTTGATTCTCTCGCTACACTGAATTACCCGGCATATGGATGTGGAATCCGTTATCGTTACGGAATGTTCAAACAGAAAATCAAAGATGGATATCAGGTAGAGGTTCCGGACAACTGGCTGAAAGAAGGAAATCCGTTTGAGATTCGCCGTGAAGAGTACGCAAAAGAAGTACGTTTTGGCGGAAATATCCGTTTCGAGAAAGATCCTGTTACAGGAAAAGATAAATTTATCCAGGAAAACTATGAGTCTGTCATGGCAGTTCCGTATGATATGCCAATCGTTGGATATGGCAATCACGTAGTAAATACACTGCGTGTATGGGATGCAAAACCGATCACAGACTTTAAACTTGATGAATTTGACAGAGGAAATTATCACAAAGCAGTAGAGCAGGAAAACCTTGCAAAACTGATCGTTGATGTTCTCTATCCGAACGATAACCATTACTCAGGAAAAGAGCTTCGTCTGAAACAGCAGTATTTCTTTATTTCTGCAAGTCTTCAGGCTCTGATCGAGAAGTATAAGAAAAAACATGGTGATATCAGAAAACTGCATGAGAAGGTTGTTATCCAGATGAACGATACTCACCCGACAGTTGCAGTTCCAGAATTAATGCGTCTCCTCATCGACGTAGAAGGATTAAGCTGGGAGGATGCATGGGAAGTTACAAGTAAGACTTGTGCTTATACAAACCATACAATCATGGCAGAGGCACTTGAGAAATGGCCAATCGACCTGTTCTCTAAACTGCTTCCACGTATTTACCAGATTGTACAGGAGATCGATCGTCGTTTCCTGATTAAGGTTCGCGAAATGTATCCGGGAAATGAAGAGAAAGTCCGCAAAATGGCAATCCTTATGAACGGACAGGTTCGTATGGCTAACATGGCAATCGTTGCAGGATTCTCTGTAAATGGTGTTGCACAGCTTCATACAGAGATCCTTGAGAAACAGGAACTGAAAGATTTCTATCAGATGATGCCTGAGAAATTCAACAATAAGACAAACGGAATCACACAGAGACGTTTCCTCGCACATGGAAACCCACTTCTTGCGGATTGGATCACAGATAAGATCGGTGATGGATGGATCACAGATCTGTCTCAGATTGCAAAGCTGAAACCACTTGTTGAAGACGAAGACGCAAGACGTGAATTTATGGAAATTAAATACCAGAATAAAGTTCGCCTTGCGAAATATATCAAAGAGCATAACGGAATCGATGTAGATCCTCGCTCTATCTTTGACATTCAGGTAAAACGTCTGCATGAGTACAAACGTCAGCTGTTAAATATCCTGCATATCATGTATCTGTACAATCAGATCAAAGAGCATCCGGAGATGTCCTTCTACCCAAGAACATTTATCTTCGGAGCAAAGGCAGCAGCAGGATACCTTCGTGCGAAAGAGACAATCAAACTGATCAACTCCGTAGCAGATGTTGTAAATAACGACAGAAGCATCAACGGAAAGCTGAAAGTTGTATTTATCGAAGACTACAGAGTATCCAATGCAGAGATTCTTTTCGCAGCGGCAGATGTCAGCGAACAGATTTCAACAGCTTCCAAAGAGGCATCCGGTACAGGTAACATGAAGTTCATGTTGAACGGTGCACCGACACTCGGAACAATGGACGGAGCAAATGTAGAGATCGTTCATGAAGTCGGAGAAGAGAATGCATTTATCTTCGGTCTGAGTTCACAGGAAGTAATCAATTACGAGAACAATGGCGGTTACAACCCAACAGATGTTTACTTTAATGATTGGGAGATCAAACGTGTCGTAGATCAGCTGATGGATGGAACATATTCTAACGGCGATCACAACATGTATATCAATCTGTATAACTCACTGCTGAATACACAGTGTACAGACAAAGCAGATACTTACTTCATTCTGAAAGACTTCCGTTCTTATGCAGATGCACAGAAGAGAGTAGAAGAAGCTTATAGAGATCAGCAGAGATGGTCTAAGATGGCAATGATGAACACAGCATGCAGCGGTAAGTTCACATCTGACAGAACAATCGAAGAGTATGTTCGTGATATCTGGCATCTGGAGAAGGTTGAAGTTCCATCAGGACAGGACCTTTTCGAATAAGCAATTACACGGAGAATGAAACCAGATAAGTTCTAAAATAGGACAGCCTTCCATACAATAGAGTATGGAGGGCTGTTTTTATGCGTGATACAATTAGAAATAAAATAAAGTTATTTTTTGCATTTCTTATCATACTGTTTTTACTTCCTTACATCATTTCTGTTTTTATAAACGGAAAGAATGCGGTGCAGGGAGCTGACAGCGATAATGCATCTGTGTATCTCGCAGGAATACTCGCAGGAGAAACAGATGGAGGATATGAAATAGAAGCATTGAAGGCACAGGCGGTTGTTCTACGTACAGAGTTGTACAGAACAGAGAAAGAAAAGCAAACTATTTTGGATAAATGTCTGACGCAGACTCAGATGAAGAAAAAGTGGGGGCCAAAATACGAAGAGAATTTGAAAAAATGTCAACAGGCAGCACAGGAAACAAAAGGAATTGTATTGTGGTATCATGAGACCTTTGCATGGGCACCGTTTCATCAATCCAGTAATGGAAAGACCAGAGACGTGCAGGAGGTACTTGGGAATGCAGATTATCCGTACATCACAGCAAAAGAATGTCCGCTTGACAAGGCGGCAGAAGATGAAATTCAGGTACATTTGATAGAATATAAAGAGATACAAAAGAGATGTAGAGAATTCCTTGTGGCAGAGGAACAGAGAAAAGCGGAAAATGGTTATGGATATGAAGATTTTGAAATTCAGGAATGGGATTCTTCCGGTTATGTCCGAAAAATGAGGATTGGAGAGACGATATGTACAGGAGATCAGTTCCGTGATGCACTGAAACTTCCTTCGAGTTCATTTTCTTTTTATGAAAGTCCACACGGGTTGAAGATTGCAACGGTTGGAAAAGGGCACGGATTCGGAATGAGTCAGTGGACTGCACAGGAAATGGCAAAGGATGGGAAAAATTATGAAGAGATCCTGCAATATTTTTATGAAGGAACAGAACTACACCACATAGATGAATAAGATCGATCATTTCAGGCAATGCTATAGCCAGAGGTGATGATTATGAATAAAAATGAAAGACCGGCCTTTTTGAAAGGAAAGGGAGCTGCAGTTGGCGCAGTACTTTGTTTTGTTGCGGTAATTACAATGGTTGGGAGCTACACATACAATCATTACAAAAAAGATATGGAGCGGCAGATCAAAGATGCGCAAACAACAGCAGAACAGCTTACAGAAGATGATAGTACATTGGCGAATACAGATGATATTCTTCCTACAGACACAGATTCAGAAGAGGATAATGCAGAAAACCAGGAATCCCAAAAGGATGTTCAGCAAGAGAATGAAAACAGTATGGAGAATGGAAATACATCCACAGAGGAAATTCAAAGTACGGCATCTTCAAATACACAGAATGTGTGGTTTACTCAGGAAAGTACACTTGCCTGGCCGGCAAGCGGAGCAACACTTTTGAGTTTTAGTATGGATCATACAGTATATTTTCCAACATTGGAGCAGTATAAATATAATCCTGCACTGATTATTGGTGGAACGCAGGGAGAAGTAATCCACGCAGCGGCAGCAGGAGTTGTAGAGAGTATTGAACAGACTGCCCAGACAGGAACTACCGTGACACTTGATATGGGAAATGGGTATACTGCGGTTTATGGCCAACTGGATGAAGTGGCGGCAGCAGTTGGAGATTATATTGCAGCCGGAGAGGAAGTGGGAACACTGAATTCACCGACGAAATATTATAGTGTCGAAGGACCAAATTTATATTTTGAAATTATGAAAGACGGGGCGCCGGTTGACCCAATGAATTTTATGGAGTAAAGTTGTATTTGTTTGGATAAAATGAAGGAATCAAAAGTTTGATTACGGGTGCAGGACCAATACTATACTATATTGTATTGGATACAGGAAAAAGTTTAAGAAAAGTTTTCCTGATAATATAGTATTGGTCTTGGATAAGGGATTCATGATATAGTAAATAACATGCATCGAAAGAGTAATGCGGGAGATAGCAGAGGTGAGTTTTTGAATTATACATATATGCTAAAATGTAGTGACGGAACGTTATACACGGGCTGGACAAATGATCTGGAAAAACGTGTGGAGGCGCACAATTCCGGGAAAGGTGCGAAATATACGAAGGCACGCAGGCCAGTTGAATTGGCTTATTATGAGGAATTTGAGACAAAAGAACAGGCAATGAAGCGGGAATATGCAATTAAGCAGTTAGGGAGAAAAGAGAAACAGGAACTCATTGCCGGCAAAAAAGTTAAATTATCAGATGAAAGAAAAGAGAAAGAAGATTAAAAAACCTGCCCATCGGGAATGTAACATTTCCCGATGAGACCGTTTCAAGTTTTGTGTAAACGTTAAAAACTGATATAAGATTTGTGAA
>CAJJUC010000047.1 GCA_905195005.1 uncultured Eubacteriales bacterium
CAATATTTCCGTTCATCAGATGGCGAACGCTTTTGTCAATTTGCGGCAAAATCTCCGCACCGCAGGTTTCGTTATAATGTATGCGGCTGTTCTTTATATCCATAGCCACATAATCGATGAGTTTTTCCTCAATCAGCTTTTTCAGCATTTCCGGATTTGTTCCGTTGGTGTCAAGCTTAACGAAAAAGCCCTTTTTGCGAATGGCTTTAATCAATTCCGGAAGCTCGGGCGCAAGAGCAGGCTCGCCGCCGCTTATGCAGACTCCGTCGATTTTTTCTTTGCGTGAGTCAAGAAAATTCATCAGTTCGGTCTGAGAAATTTTCTCTCCGGTATAATGCGGAGAAATCAGCTCCGCATTATGACAGTACGGGCAGCGAAGATTACAGCCCGAAAGAAATACCGTACAGGCAACTTTTCCCGGATAATCCAGGAGGGACAGCTTTTGAAGCCCGGCAATATGCATCCTCATTCCCTGCTTTCGAATCATATATCGTTTTCCTTTTTGCACCCCGGACAGATTCCCTCAAATACGGCTCTGTGACGGAACACCTTGTATCCGGTCACATTTGCAACCTTTTCGTCCGGGTCGGAAAGGTAACCGTACGGAATATCAATCACCTTTCCGCATTTAACACAGATAATATGATAGTGAAGATCGGTTCTTAAATCGTATCTGTCTGCGCCCGGCACCTTGATATGCAGGATTTCACCATCTTCCGACAGGCAGTTTAAATTTCGGTATACGGTACCCTGACTGATTCTGCAATCAACTGCATGAATTTCCTCATATATCGTGATGGCAGTCGGATGATCTGTGTGGCTTCTAACGGTTTCCAGAACGATTTTGCGCTGTTTTGTTTCTCTGTGTTTCAGCATTATTTATGCGCTCTCCTAAGTTTTGTCATATTCGTAATTTGTTACTCAGCGTTCGTCAAGCGGAACATATTCTCTGTACGGAGCAACGGCGGTATATGCCGGACGAATGATTTTGTTTGCGTTTATAATCTCCTCAATACGGTGTGCATTCCAGCCGGCGATTCTCGCCGTTGCAAAAAGCGGCGTGTAAAGCTCCTCGGGCAGATCCATCATTGAATAGGCAAATCCGCTGTAAAAATCGACATTGGGACTCACACCCTTATAGATTTTTCTGCGTTTACCGATAATGTCCGTCGCAAGCCTTGCAACACTGTTGTACAGCTCGTATTCGTCAATACGTCCTTTTTCCCATGCAAGATAACCGACATGCTTTTTGAATATTTCCGCACGCGGATCAGAAAGCGAATACACTGCGTGTCCCATTCCATAAATAAGCCCCGATTTGTCAAACGCTTCCTTTTCAAGGATTTTCACAAGATATTCCGAAAGTTCGTCATCGTCTTTCCAGTCCGACACATGTGCTTTTATGTCCTCAAACATATCATGTACCTTTATGTTGGCGCCGCCGTGCTTCGGTCCTTTTAAAGAGCAGAGCGATGCCGCGGTTGACGAATAAGTGTCCGTTCCCGATGAAGTTACAACATGAGTTGTAAAGGTCGAGTTATTTCCGCCGCCGTGTTCTGCGTGAAGAACAAGCGCCATATCGAGAAGCATAGCCTCTGCCTTTGAATAAACTTGATCGGGACGAAGCAGAAGCAGAATGTTTTCTGCAGTCGAGAGATTATTGTCCGGGTGGTGGATATACAATCCCTGTTTCATTACATAGTGGTTATATGCCTGATATGCATACACCATAAGCTGGGGGAAGTTTGCGATAAGCTGCACGGACTGCCGCAAAACATTCGGTATAGATAAATCGTTTGCGTTTTTATCATACGAATAAAGCGTCAGCACACTGCGCGCAAGCGAATTCATAATATCCTTATTCGGCGCTTTCATTACCACGTCACGCACAAAATTACGCGGCAGCACCCTGCTGCTTGCAAGCAGCTCGTTAAATTCTTCAAGTTCTCTGCTGTCCGGAAGCTCGCCAAACAGCAAAAGATAGACTGTTTCCTCAAAACCGAACCGCCCGTCCTTCAAAAAACCTTCAACAATATCGTTTATATCAATTCCTCTGTAATAAAGCTTGCCGAGGCACGGAACGCTTTTCCCGTCTACAGTTTTTGACGAGTTAATCGTGGAGATTTCCGTAAGACCGGTTACAACCCCTTTTCCGTTTAAATCTCTTAACCCTCTGTTTACATGATGCTTTTCATAAAGTGTTTTATCGATTGCTCCGTTTTGCATACATTTTTCAGACAATGCAAAAATTTTCGGGCTAATCTCTGAAAAGTTCTTTACCGACATACTTTCATCTCCTCTTGCATTTTATTTTTCGTTTTTTCAGTTATCGGCATTCGGACGTGAAAAATCCCTCGGGTTACAACCCGGAAAGTAGCTGTACCTTATTTTCCGACCGCCTGCCTCCCACAGCCCGTGCAGATTGCAGTAGGCAAACACTGCCTCAACCTCATCGCCCTCACAGACGGCAAAATTCACACACGGCTCGCCTTCCGGACGCAGTTCTTTACGCTGATTGCCATATTTTGTTTGCAGTGAAATCCACTCGATGTGGTGTTCTTCAGTCATCGGATGGAGCATTGAGCCAACCTCCACAGTTACAATTCCGTCTTTAACGGAATATGCCGGAATATGCTTTTCGGTAGACGCGTCAATTGCGCCGGGAATTACCTCATGCATTTCCTTGCCGCAACAGATGACGGGAAATCCGCTGTCTTTGACAAACGCAATCATGTTTCCGCAATGACCGCACTCATAAAACTGTTGTTTCATAATGATACGCCTCCTTTTACAATAGCTCAAAATTGCCGGTTTCGTGCTTACAGACAAGGCATATATAGCCCTAACAGTATACACGCCTTCATTTTATTAGGAACTATTCCTAATAAAATTATATAGTAAAATTTTTCTTTTGTCAAGCCAAACTCCAAAAGTCTTTAACTCACTGCTGTAACTTCGTTGTTATGCACAATGAGGCGCTCTGTTTATTATTTAGATTTTCGTGCGTATTTATCGCACAGATCATTGATGCGGTCTGTAAATTCAGTCAATTCCTTATTTGGCAGTTCCCGGCTGAGCTCTGCAACCGTTTTAAGCCTTTGACAACTAATCCGCAGCCTAAACCCTCTGACCGTTTTTACAGCAGATATGTTCTCATAAAAACAAACCGAGCTCTCCCGGGGAATTGTCACTACCCGAAAAAGCCCGGAAATACGCCGCTTTCTGGCACTTATTTATCTTTCCTTGACATCAAACAGACCGTCTCCACATGGCAGGTTTGCGGAAACTGGTCAAACGGAGTGCATTCGTTCATCAAGTAGCCGTATTCACGCAGCACGGCGCAGTCGCGCGCCATTGTTGCACAATCGCACGAAACATAAATAATCCGTTCGGGCTGCATTCTTCCGATTGCTTCAACAAGCGATTTGTCGCAGCCCTTTCTCGGAGGGTCAACGATAACAATATCAGCTGTCACACCCTTCGAGATAAGGTCAAGCGCGGTTTCTTCGGCAGCGCCGCAATAAAATGACGCATTTTCAATATTATTCATTTCCGCATTTCTGCGTGCATTTTCAACCGCTTCGGGAACGATTTCAATTCCGATAACGCTTTTCACGCAATCCGCAGCATACAGCGATATTGTACCTGTGCCGCAATAAAGGTCAAACGCTGTTTTATCCTCCGCGCCGGCGCAGAGGGAGCGCACCTTATCATAAAGGAGCTTTGTAGTGTACGGATTGACCTGATAAAAGCTTTTGTAATGAACCTCATAGCTTATATTACCGATTGAGTCGATAATATAAGGCACTCCGCAGACCGCTCTGTCGCGTTCACCGTAAACAGTGTTGGTTCGTTTTGCGTTATAATTTTCCACAAGACCCTTTACGTACGGATATTTTTCCGAAAGCCGCGCTGCCAAGTCCTCAATCCCCGGGATTTTTCCCGCCGTTACAATCACGGCAACGGCTTCGGTTTTCCCCGTTCTGACGCAGATTCTGCGAACAAGCCCCTTGCCGCTTTCTTCATTATATACGGAAATCTTATTTTCGTTAAGCCAGCCGATAATAAAATCCGCCGGCTCCTCGGTTCGGCTTTTCTGAAGGAAGCATTTTTTGCATGGAACCACGCGGTGCGAACGCGGAGCATAAAAGCCGCGGACAATTTTTCCGTCTGCTTCCGAAACGGGATACTGAACCTTATTTCGATATTCAAATGCTGCGCTTCCCGTTACGGTTAGATTGACTGCCGCATCCGAAAATCCGCCGATGCGCGAAACTGCGCTTTTAACCTTTTCCCTTTTAAAATCAGATTGAGCGGACGGTGAAAAATGCTGCAAATCGCATCCTCCGCAGCTGCCGAAAAGCGGACAGCGCGGCTCTGCGCGTTCTTCCGACGGATTCAGAAGCCGGAGCAGCTTTCCGTACCCGAAATTTTTGTTTTCCTTAACGATAAGGATTTCGGCGATATCGCCCCGAACGGCATACGGAACAAAAACCGTGTAGCCGTCAATTCTGGCAATGCCCTCTCCCCCTGCTCCGTTTGCTTCAATTGTTACCGTATGCTTTGTATTTTTGTACATTCGGTTTTTTTCCTTTCAAGTATAAAAATTCTGTATGAAAGCGCCGGCGCGTCAATTTCGATTCCGCAGTTATATTCCGCTTTTTCGCCGCTGAAAACATCGGTCATGGAGGCTGCTCCGAACCGCGCAAGGTCGAGAAACATATGTGCGCTTTCATTTTGCGAAGCATTAATCAGCACGACGATGCTTTCATCGGGAAAAGCTTTCCCGAATACATCGTTTTGTTTAATGCTGCGCATATAGCAGCACGCCGCACCCACGTAATAAAGCATTTCAAAGCTTCCCGTCCGCAGGCACTGATGAGCATTTCTGAAGGCGGCAAGCTTTTCGGTCTGGTCTGCCAGCATTGCGTTTTCATGCCCCCACGGGAATGTCATTCGGTTAAACGGGTCGGCATAGCCGCACATTCCTGCCTCATCGCCGTAATAAATGCACGGAGCTCCCGGCATGGTCATCTGAATTGCTATGGCAAGTACCATGCGCTTAAGTGCAAGGCACCAGCTGTCATGCGGCATGAAATAATCATGCTGTGCGGCGCGGTCCATTGTGCGGAAATCAGGAGCGCCCGAAAACACTGTCATTGCACGCGGAACATCATGCGATGAAATCAGATTCATCGCCGTGTACAAGGATTGCGGCGGATAGTTTTCAAGCATGGAACAGATGCGCTCCGTAAACAGTGAAGAATCCTCCCCTACAAGGTAATCGCAAACCGCCGTTCTGAACACATAATTCATAACAGAGTCAAGTCCGTTACCCCATAAAAAGCGGCGGCGCTTGCCATAGCTTATTTTATTGCTCGCATCCTCCCACACTTCCCCGATTAACATTGAATCGCTCTTTTCCGATTTAATCGATTTGCGAAATTCGGCAATAAATTCATCGGGAAGCTCATCTGCAACATCGAGCCGCCAGCCGCTTGCTCCACGGCGAAGCCAGAGCTTTGCAACCGCATTTTTACCGCGGACAATATAATCGAGATATTTTTCATCAAGCTCGTTTACGTTCGGAAGCGTTTCAAAGCCCCACCATGAATCGTAATCATCGGGGAAATTCTTAAAATTGTACCATGAATAATACGGTGAATCCTTCGACTGATATGCCCCGATTGAATCAAAATGCCCGTATTTGTTAAAATATTTGCTGTCGGCGCCGGTATGACTGAAAACGCCGTCAAGAATAAGCCTTATCCCCATTTTTTCGGCGGCTGAGGCAAGACTTGCAAAATCCTCGTTTGTGCCGAGATTTTCATCGATTGTTTCATAGTCTGATGTATCATACCGGTGATTCGAAAAAGACTTGAATATGGGATTAAGATAAATTACGCTCACACCGAGTTTTTTTAAATACGGCAGCTTTTCCTCAATGCCTGAAAGAGTGCCGCCGAAAAAGTCGTTAGAAAGATATTCCCCTCCGAACTGCGCGGCGGTATAGAACGGTTCTTCGTTCCATGAACGTTTTATTCCGTGTGAAATGTTGGAATTTTTATTGTAAAACCTGTCGGGAAATATTTGATAAACAACGGCGTTTTTCATCCAGTCGGGCGTTTCATAGCCGCGCTCATAAACCGTTATCTGGTATTTGCTTTCGGGCTCGGAAGAATATATTTGCCCGTCGCCGCCGAGATGATTTTCATTATTTCCGTAAAACACCGTTTCTCCGTCAGCAGTGATTATGAAATAATAGAATATCAGCCCCGACTCTCCGCCCGAGGTTATGTCACATTCGTATATTCTTGTGCCGTTCATGTCAAAGCAATAATGCATGAGCGCTTCCGTACCGTTCACAATGCACACCGCGCGCTCGGGTATCCCTGCCGATTCGACGGCTATTCTCAGTCTTATTTTAGTTTCGCACGGCACTGCGCCGAAAGGCATCCTGTATATATCTTTTCTCGAATTATGTTCAAGCTTCAATCAAACCACCTCACTATTCAATTATAAGCCTTTTTATAAAAAAAACAATATTTACGCAAATTTTCTTATTAACCATTTTGTTTTATCACAGAAAAAATGAGCAGCCGTGGCTGCTCATTGGCTGCTCATTATACTTCCGAAAACACTCGGCTTATATGCTCGCTGTCGTATTTTTTCGTAAACAGACTTACAAGCGGAGTTACAATCAGCGAAACAACCATTGCCGCAACGCCTGCATTCTGAATGTTTGTCAGCGCAACGCCGAAGCCTGCCGTCATCGTATAGAACACGGTCATTGCACCCACAACCGCAACGCCCGAAAGGATTCCGCACCATGCGCCTGCGCGCGTTATACCCTTTCCGTAAAGCCCCCAAATGTAAGGACCGATAAAGCAGCCGGCAACAACGCCCCATGAAAATGACATCAGCTGCATTATAAATGCAAATTTAAACGTTGCAAATACGAACGAAAGAGCAACGAAAACAAAGCACAGCGTGCGCATAAGCCGCATTTGCTTAAGCTTATCGAAATCGGGCTTTGCCGCACCCACAAGGTCAACCGCAATGGCTGAGCTTGATGTGAGCGCAAGCGACGAAAGCGTTGACATTGACGCCGAAAGCACAAGCAGCAGAATAATGCTGAGAACAATATTTCCGAAAACGGTGTGCGAAAACGCTTTCATCAGCATTGTCGGAACAACAAGGTCATAATTGTTTTCCGGGAGCTTATTTCCGAGGTAAAGCCTGCCGAACGTTCCCGCCATGTAGGCGCCGACGCCGATTATCAAGGCAAAAAACGTTGAAACAATCGCTGCCTTTGAAATTTGCTTTTTATCGGAAATTGCATAAAATTTATGTATCATCTGCGGAAGACCGAGCGCACCTATACTTGTGAGCAGCGTGTTCATGAGCAAAAACTTCATCTGCGAACCGCCGAAAATGCTTAATGAATCAACTCCGTCAGCAGCGCCGAGCTCCCGTATTTTCGCAAAGCCCTCGGCAAATCCGCCCGAAACAGGGTTGTTTGCTATGGAAACAACCATAATAATAACGCCGAATATCATTATAATGCCCTGAACAAAATCCGTCACAGCCGTTGCAACGTATCCGCCGAGAACAAGATATATTGCCGTCAGCAGTGCAATGATAAACATGCACGCCACATTGGCATTATCCCCGAAAATCGGGAATATTTGCGAGAAAAGATACCCCAAGCCCTTGTACACGGTTGCGCAGTACGGAACAAGGAACACGAAAATTATGACAGCCGAGTAAATTTTCATTGCTTTTGAAAGGTAACGTTTTTCAAAAAACTCGGGCATTGTTGCCGCACCAAGCGAATGAGTCATGCTGCGCGTGCGCCCTGCAAGCAGCAGCCATCCGAGCAGGCAGCCCACAAGCGCATTTCCGACGCCGATCCATATTCCGCCGATGCCGACCTGCCAGCCGGTTTTCCCGGCATACCCGATAAGGATAACCGCCGAAAAATAGGAGGTTCCGTAAGCAAAAGCGCTAATCCACGGACCGATATTTCTGCCTCCGAGCAGAAAGCCGTCCATCGTAAGCGTCTTTTTTGCCGATTTCACACCGACAAACACCATCGCCGCCGCAAAAAGCACTAAAAACAGTGCGGCTATAAGCTGTGTCATATATTCATCTCCCCGATTTTACGGGAGGGCTTTTTCGCCGATTTACCCGCAATAATGATAAATTATATCCCATTCGGGCGCACTTTGTCAAGTTTTTTCCATAAAAAGCCGCGCTTTTGCCATTGAAATTGCAAAAAGTCACGGACGGGAGATTCCCTGCAAATTTACTTTCTTGTTGGTTTAGGGCAAAAATGCCATGCCCTTGCAAAAAGAATCCCGGCATGCAGCTTCCGGCTTCTTAGTTATATACCCACAATCACCGTGGAAGAAAAAGTCCCATGCGGCAATTAAAAGCGGTGCATTCGGATAGGAGCTTTCCTTACCGGGTTGCGGCTTTAGGCGCTAATATTATCATATGTTTCATCGCGATATGGAATCGCATTTAACACATAGTTTCTCCCCACACTTATTCCCGATGCTGTAACCGCAAATCTGCATGCTCTGTCAATTGACATATTTTCGGCAATGCAAACCGCTAAAACTCCGTTAAACACATCCCCTGCACCGGCAGTATCAACGGCTTTAACCTTTACGAAGGGAATATTTATCTCATCATTTATGCGGCAGCCGTCCTTTCCGAGCGTTGTTGCACAGTTTTTAAACAATTCAATTATACCAAAAAATGAGGACTTTTGCAATCGTCCTCATTTTTTCTCTTTTGGGGCTTCTATTTTGTTACAACCCCTTTTCATATTATTTCAGCCGCCGATTGCCGCGCGAAGCGCCTTTGCAACCTGATCCGGGCAGCTTGTGCCGCGCCCGTTGCAGTCGATTCCCTCAAGGCGCTTTATTGCGTCCTCCGCTTTCATTCCGATAAGCAGCGCCGCCACGCCCTGCGTGTTTCCGTTGCATCCGCCGACTATTTTAATACTTTTTATGGTTTTATCATCGTTCAGCTCGACAATTGTCTTGCGCGAGCAAACGCCCTTGTTTGTGTATTCCGTAATCATTTTAATTCTCCGTTTCAGCTTCCGTATTCCCGGACTCGGCGTCCTTTTCCTTTTCGGCGTCGATTCCGTCGATATAAACATTTACGGTTGTGTTCTCAATTCCTGCATATGCTTCAACTGCATTTTTCACGGTTTCCTGAAGCTTGCGCGCAACCTCGGTGATTTTCACGCCGAATTTCACGGTTACATGGACTTCAATTATCGTTCCGTCATCCGTTGTCTGCACCTTAATGCCCTTTGCCGCGGATTTTTTCCCGATAAAATCGCCCCATGACGAACCCGAACCCAAGCCTGCAATGCCCTCAACCTCGCGCGCGGAAATTGCGCTTATTCTGACGATAACGTCCTCGGCAATTTTAATATCACCGTTATCCGTAGCAATAAAATCATCAACCATAAGAATCCCTCCTATCATTATATAATTATATTATAGCACAGCTGAAAAAATAATCAAGACTTTTTATTCGACCTATCCGAAGAAAAAACGGCAGATTGTACAGCCGCAGATCACGCACACAATGTCTGCGGCAACGGCGCATACAATGCTGTGGCGCGTTTCCTTCACGCGTGAGGCGGCAAAATAAACCGTCAGCGTGTAAAATGTGGTTTCCGTTCCTCCGGCAATCACGGCAGCGCAGCGCGCGGCAAAGCTGTCCGCTCCGAATCTGTCGAAAATATCCTTCAGCGCCGCCGTTGCTCCGCTGCCCGAAACGGGGCGCAGAAGAATCAGCGGCGTTATTTCCGGCGGAATACCGGCGCGCGTGAAGATTGGGGCAAAAAGCGATGTCAGCCCGTCAGTCAGTCCGCTTGCATTCATCACTTCAACTGCTGTAATCAGTGCAAGCAAAGCAGGGAAAATTCCTGCCATGGTTTTTAAGCCCTCTTTTGCTCCGCTGACAAATGCGTCAAACACCGGCGTTTTCCGCACAAATGAGCATACAAAAACAATTATTAGCAGGCACGGGATTGCTGCCGCCGCAATCATATTCATAACGTCACCCCTTTCCGCCCGGCGCAAATGCGCTGCTTTTTTCCATAATACGCGCGCATATCACCCCTGCCGCGAGCGAGCAAAGCGACGTTATCCATATCGGAACGGTTATTTCATACGGCGCTGCCGCCCCTGCTGCACTGCGCAGCCCGATAATTGTTGTCGGCAGCAGCTGCGGCGCAGCGGTGTTTATTACAACAAACATGCACATCGCGTCGGACGCATAAGGCGAGTAATTATTTTCGCGGTCAAGCTCCTTTATCGCCATTATTCCGAACGGCGTTGCAGCATTTCCAAGCCCGAGCAGATTCGCCGTTATATTCATCACAATATATTCAAGCGCTTTGCTTCCTTTTTTTAATGACGGAAAAAGCGCCCTTGTCAGCGGACGCAGCAAAACCGCAGCAGCCTCGGTAGCTCCGCTCTGCCGCGCCGCTTCCATAACCCCCGACCAGAAGCAAACAATGCCCGTCAGCGTGAGTGCAAGCTCAACAGCCTTGCTTCCTCCGTGGAAAACCGCGTCGCTTACATTCGAAAATCTGCCGCTAATTGTGCCGAAAAGTAAAGAAAATGAAAAAATAGCAAGCCAGACCGCATTAATCATGTGAAAAACCTCGATTTATAAAAAAATTTGAAAAAATTAACAATTTTTTTACAGAAAACAGTTGACTATTGGAGATAAAGTATGTTATAGTATAAACATCAAAGGTCAAGGAGGAGATTGTAGTGAAATCTACAGGTATTGTTAGGAAAGTTGATGAACTGGGAAGAATAGTGCTTCCGATCGAACTCAGGAGAACGCTCGACATCGCGCAGAAGGATTCGTTAGAAATCTATGTTGACGGTGACAGTGTTATTCTTAAAAAGTACGAGCCGGCATGCATTTTCTGCTCAAAGACAGACAATGTGTTCTCTTATTTCGGGAAAAACATCTGTGCAAGCTGCATTGATGAACTGAAAAAGAAAACGCAGGAAAACTAACAGCATCGAACAGACGCGTCAATATCGGAGCACGCTGAAAAACGGATTCTGATACCGGCGCGTCTGTTCGCGTTATGCTGTTTTTTAATTTATGGGAGGTTACAAAAAATGAGGTCGGTAATTACCGTAACCGGTGCAGACGGGGTCGGCATCATCGCAAAGGTGAGCGGACTTTTGGCGCAGCACGGCATTAATATTGTTGATATATCGCAGACCACGGCGGATAAACGCTTTCTGATGGTCATGCTTGTTGAAATGGATAATGCGGACGAATCCTTTGCGCAGATAAGCAGTCTGCTGTCCGAGCTTGGCGAAAGCATCGGGCAGAGCATCACAATGCGCCATGAAAAGGTATTCAATTCCATGCACAGAATATAGGAGGGCGCAATGATTAATCCTTTTGAAATAATGGAAACAATAAATATGGTGGACAAGGAGCATCTCGATATCCGAACCATAACAATGGGAATATCGCTTCTTGACTGCATCGGGCAGGATGCGGCGGCAGCGTCCGAGCGCGTTTACGATAAGGTTACGCGCCTTGCTGAAAATCTTGTTGAAACGGGCGAGCAAATTGAATGTGAATTTGGGATTCCGATTATCAACAAGCGCATTTCCGTTACGCCGATTTCAATTGTTGCGCAGTCGTGCGGCGACTATGTGCGCTTTGCGAAAGCGCTTGACCGCGCAGCCGATGTCACCGGAGTTAATTTTATCGGCGGCTATTCCGCTCTTGTGCCGAAGGGCTATACAAAAGGCGAATATGATTTTATCGAGTCCATTCCCGAAGCGCTCAATTCCACAAAAAAAATCTGCTCAAGCGTGAACGTTGCTTCAACAAAGGCAGGAATTTCGATGGACGCCGTTGCTCATATGGGGCGCATAATCAAAAAAACGGCGGAGCTTTCGAAGGACGATAACGGATTTGCATGCGCAAAGCTCGTTGTATTTTCAAACGCGGTTGAGGACAACCCGTTTATGGCAGGCGCATTCCACGGAACCGGAGAGGGCGAATGTGTTATAAACGTCGGCGTAAGCGGTCCGGGCGTTGTTAAAAAGGCGCTTGAAAAGGTCAAGGGCGCTGATTTCGGCGTTGTTGCCGACACGATAAAGAAAACCGCGTTTAAAATAACGCGCATGGGGCAGCTTGTTGCAACCGAAGCCGCAGGCAGGCTCGGCGCGCAGGCAGGAATTGTTGATTTGTCGCTCGCGCCCACTCCGGCAATCGGGGACAGCGTTGCGCACATTCTTGAAGAAATGGGGCTGGAACGCTGCGGCGCTCCGGGCACAACTGCGGCGCTTGCGCTGCTTAACGATGCGGTCAAAAAAGGCGGCGTGATGGCTTCCTCCTACGTCGGCGGACTGAGCGGCGCGTTCATTCCCGTCAGTGAGGATGCAGGAATGATTGACGCAGTTAAATGCGGAGCCCTTTCGCTTGAAAAGCTTGAAGCAATGACATGCGTTTGCTCTGTCGGCATTGATATGGTTGTCGTTCCGGGCGACACATCTGCCGAAACAATTTCAGGCATACTTGCCGATGAGGTTGCAATCGGAGTGATAAACACAAAAACAACGGCGCTCAGAATTATCCCGGCGCCGGGCAAAAAGGTCGGCGATGTTGTGGAATTCGGCGGACTGCTCGGAACAGGTCCCGTGATGCCGGTCAACCGCTTCGGCTGCGGCGAGTTTATCGCGCGCGGCGGCAGGATTCCCGCGCCGATGCACAGCCTTAAAAATTAATTTAATTAATTATAGGGGGGCTTTACAACATGATAAAAGAATTAAAAAAATTCGTTTCGGTTACCTTGGCTTCAGCCGTATTGTTATGCACAAATGCCTTTGCCGCATACACTGACGTGCCGGAGGACAGCGATGTATAATACAGTGCGGTTGAAACACTGTCGACGCTCGGCATAATAAACGGCTACGAAGATAACACGTTCAAGCCGGAGGGCAATATCACACGCGCTGAGATGTGCGCAGTTTTATGCCGTGCGCGCGGACTTAAAGATTCCGGATTTCGTCATGATTATTACACCGATGTGCCGGGAAATCACTGGGCTTATTTGTATATAGGCTTGTGCAGGGAGAATGGTATTGTTGACGGAATGGGTCTGCGAGTTCAAAAAGAGCAAATTTTTTGCAAGAAAAGGCAAAAGCGCAGTTAATAGTTTGTCTATTAACGAGCATTTTAACGCATTATTGCAACAAATTTGCCTTTCTGAACCGCATGGGGTTCGGGTCTCTTATGCCTAAAGCGTTATGAGCGTTCCGCTCTCTCCGCGAATGGCGAGCGGCGCTTTTTCAAGCGACGCGATAACGGCGCGTCTGCTCTTTTTTCCCTTGGCAAATGCAATTGCCGCTTTAACCTTCGGCAGCATGCTGCCCGGGGCAAACTGCCCCTCCTCACAATACTTTTCAGCCTGTTCAACCGTCATTTCCTCAATTTCGCGGCATGTCGGCTTGCCGAAATCAATGCAAACTCTGTCAATGGCTGTCAGTATGAAAAGATACTGCGCGTCAACCGCTTCGGCAAGGCAGGCGCTTGCAAAATCCTTGTCAATAACGGCGGAAACGCCCTCGTAAATTCCGTCGCCGCGCTTTATAACAGGGATTCCGCCTCCTCCGCACGCAATAACGATAAATTCATTGTCCAAAAGATTCAGAATCGAGGCCTTTTCCACAATGTCAACAGGCTTGGGTGATGCGACAACGCGGCGGTAGCCGCGCCCGGAATCCTCGGCAAAATGAATATCGCTGTTTGCGGCTGCAATTTTGTCCGCTTCCCCGCGCGTGTAAAAGCCGCCTATCGGCTTTGTCGGGTTAAGAAACGCCG
>CAJJUC010000048.1 GCA_905195005.1 uncultured Eubacteriales bacterium
GTAATAACCGTAGTTAATGGCAATCTTGCCGAGGCCGCCGCCGCCGATAATTCCGCTCATTGCGGAATAACCGAGAATTGTTGTGATTGCAATTGTGAAGTTTGACAGAAGCGACGGCACGCTTTCCGGAATCATAACCTTTGCTATAATCTGAAACGGCGTTGCGCCCATGCTTTGCGCCGCCTCAACAATATTGGGATTCACCTCGCGCAGACTGCTTTCAACAAGGCGCGCCACAAACGGAAACGCCGCAATAACCAGCGGCACAATTGACGCCGCCGTTCCGACAACCGTGCCCATAATCAGCCTTGTGAGCGGAAACACAAGAATCATTAATATAAGGAAAGGAACAGATCGCAGAAGATTTATCACTGCGTTAATAAATCCGAGAAGCGATTTCGGCAGCGGAAAACCGCCGTCTTTGTCACCTGCCACGATAAGCACGCCGAGCGGCAAGCCTATCACAATTGCGGCAAGCGTTGCAATAACCGTAACGTAAAATGTTTCCCATATTGCAAGCGGCATTTCACTTTGAAGAATTTCAACCGCTTCCGCAACGGATTCATTTGCCAAAAGCTTTTCAAGCATTGCCGTCAGCCCTCCTTATAATAATATCGTCCTTTTTTTCAAGATAGCTTATTGCGCGCTTCTGAATCTCCGCGTCACCGCCGAGGTCAAGAAGCATGTTTCCGTAAACCTTGTCGCCGATGCACTGCGTTTGCGCGGCAAGGATGTTTGCGGCAATCCCCTCATCAATCGCCATTTGCGTGATGAGCGGTGAATCGGCAACCTTCGCGCCGTTGTATATAACGCGCACAGCGCCGGACGAAGCAAAACCGGGAACGGAGCTGTCTGCGCCGTCGGGGAAAACAAGGCGCTTTGCCGCGTCCGATTTCGGGTTTGTGAAAACCTCGCTCACGTTTCCGTTTTCAACAACCACGCCGTTGTCAAGGATTGCAACCTTATTGCAGATTTTTTCAACAACGCTCATCTGATGCGTTATCACGATGACGGTTATCCCGAGTTCACGGTTAATCTTTCGGATCAGCTCAAGAATTGCCATCGTTGTTTTCGGATCAAGTGCGCTTGTCGCTTCATCGCACAGAAGTATTTCGGGATTCGTTGCAAGAGCGCGCGCTATTGCAATTCTTTGCTGCTGACCGCCCGAAAGCTGCGCAGGATATGCCTTTCCCTTGTCTGGCAAGCCGACGGTTTCCAAAAGCTCCTCCGCTTTTTTTCGCGCAGCGTCCCTTTTCACGCCCGAAAGCTCAAGCGGAAAGCATATATTGTCAAGGCAGTTTCTCTGCATAAGAAGATTGAAGCCCTGAAAAATCATTGTCATTGTGCGGCGCTTTTTTCTCAGCTCCGCATTGCTGAGCTTGCCGATATCAACGCCGTTTACCAAAACCTCGCCCCCGGTCGGGCGTTCAAGCATGTTTATGCATCTGACAAGCGTGCTTTTTCCGGCTCCGCTCATTCCGATTATTCCGTAAATATCGCCGTTTTCAACCGTCAGTGAAACATCCTTCAGCGCTTCAACGTTTCCGTCGGCAGTTTTAAAGGATTTCGAAATGTGCCTTAATTCTATCATATAACTCCTCCGTGCGGCAGCTCCGAAAACAAGCCGAATGGACAAACCGCCCCTGAAAAGGACGGTTTGCCCATAGACTGAAATTAATGCAGCCGCCGATTATTTTATTTGCTTGACTTTATTGCATCGAGCGATTTCTGTTTTCCGCCGTAAAGCGCGATCGGCTCAACATGGAATGCGCCAATTGAAACAAGGTGCGTTTTGTTTTCCTTATTGAAATCATCAAGATACGGGAAGTGCTGGAAGTAGTTTGCGTCAATTTCGCCGCTTTCAACAACGTTGTTCGGCTGAACATAATCAGTAAATTCCTTAACATCAAGCTTTATATCCTTTTTTGCAAGAATATCCTGCACAACCTTCAGAATCTCTGCATGAGGCGTGGGCGATGCCGCAACCGTAATTGTTGTGCCTGCCAATGCGTCATAATCAACAGAGCTGTCATAGCCGTCACCGGGATTGTCAACCGTGCTTACAACCGCACCGTCATATTCCTTTGCGATGAAATCCTTAACATTTTTGCTTTCAAGAGCAGCCTTAAGCGCCTTTATGCTGTCCTTATTTTCGTTGCCCTCTTTAACGGCTACTATATTGCCGTACTCCGAGCTTGACCCCTCAATCAGCAGCGAATCCTTAACGGGATTGAGCTTTGCCTGGATTGCGTAGTTTGAATTGATAACCGCGTAGTCAACGTCTTTAAGAGCATTGGGAAGCTGCGCCGCCTCGATTTCCTTAAATTCTATGCCGTACGGATTTTCCGAAATGTCTTTGATTGTTGCCGTGATGCCTGCGCCGTCCTTAAGCTTGATATATCCGTTTTCCTCAAGCAGAAGAAGCGCGCGCGCTTCGTTTGTTGTATCATTCGGAACGGCAATCGTAATCTTTTCGCTGCTCTTTCCGCAGCCGGAGAAAAGCGCCAACGCCGTTACTGCTGCCAATACAGCCGATAAAATCTTTTTCATACTATCTATCTCCCTTGTTTTTTGATGAGCTTAGTATAACACCGATGAAAGCTTTTGTCCAATACATATTTACTATGCAAAGTTATAAATAAAATCTATAACCTGATATTTTGCAGATACCTGGTTAATTCCTTTATATATATTCCTCCGATATTGCTCAGCGGAACGTTTTTCTTCAATATGTACCCTATTTCCATCGTCTGATTCGGATTATCGTCATCCGAACGGAACGGAACGGCAATAAAATCACTGCCGTTAAGCTCCTCGCATATAATTCCCGAACAAAGAGTGTAACCGTACAGCCCGACCATCAGGTTAAGCATTGTTGAACGGTCCGCAGCCTTTATCATTCTCGGGTATTCGTTCATACTCAGTATTTCCTCCGAAAAATAAAACGACCCCTTCTCCCCCTGTTCAAACGAGAGGCACGGATAATCGCGCAGCTCGTCAAAGCTTATGGATTCGTTTTTCGCAAGCGGATGATTCTTCCATATATAAACATATGCCTTGCAGTCAATCAGCTTATGAAATTCAAGCTCGTTATCGCGCAAAATCTTGTTCATAACTCTTTGGTTGAAATCGTTTATATACAGGATTCCGATTTCACTTTTCAAGCTGCTGACATCGCGGATGACCTCAAGCGTTTGCACCTCGCGCATGGCAAATTCGTATTTCTGCATATCGAACTGCTTCACCGTTTCAACAAACGCCTTCACCGTGAACGAATAATGCTGCGATGAAACGCCAAAGCGCCGCTTAACATTCGACGGGTCGGTATATTTTTCGTTAATCAGCTCATACTGCTGATAAAGCTGCCGTGCATAAATCAAAAATTCTTCGCCCTCGGTTGTAAGCTCCGTGCCTTTTCCGCTGCGGCGAAAAACGGTTATCCCAAGCTCGCTTTCAAGCTCCCTGACAGCGCTTGTGAGCGTCGGCTGCGAAATGAAAAGCGCTTCCGCAGCTTTATTCATTGAACCGTGCTCCGATATTGTAAGAACATAATAAATTTGCTGAAGCGTCATTTCAATCATTCCTTCTGCGTTGATTTTACCACTGTTTTCTCCTTTTTACAATACCGCGGCATAAATAAATAAAAATTTTTAAGTTTTTGCAAAATAATTTATATAAATGTATTGACAAATTATATATTATGTGCTACTATTATTATGTTCCAAAGGAAACGAACAGAGCATAATGCTCTCAAAGGAGAAATCGATATGAAAAAAACGCTTTACAGCTTAATGCTTTCCGAGGATATAATGCATGAAATCGACCTGCTTGCCCACAGAATGGGCACAAACCGCTCAAATCTTGTAAATATGATTTTGGCGGAGCGCGTTGAAATGCAAACTCCGGAGCAGCAGCTTAACGATATATTCAGCGGAATCGAACGGCTTCTGTCCGCCTCGCGCGAGCTTGTTCCGCTTTTTGCACCGAACACGCAGCGCGTTTCGGTAAGGTCAAGCCTGAAATACAAATATAATCCGACGTTGCGTTACGAGGTTGAGCTTGCCGGTGATTTTTCGCCCGGCGAACCTATCGGAACACTGACGGCAAGCTTTCGGACACAGTCGCAGGGGCTTCTGGAGCTTCTTTCAATGTTTTTCAGATGTCTTTGCAGAATTGAGCGCCGCTGTCTTCCGCTCGATATTTCGTATTCGCTTGAAAACGGAAAATTCACGCGGACGCTTTCCTACCCCGTTAAACGGAGCGGCGCCGGCGGCGACATGATGCTGAACCCCGATGAAATATCGCAGGCAATAACAGATTATGTGAGCCTTATCGACAGAATGCTTAAAGCGTGCGTCGGCGGCGCTGACGCGGATGCGCTTGCGGATATGTATGCACATGACCTCGCAGCGCGCCCGATTCTCATCTGACGGATATTACCCAAAGCAGGAGGAATCATTATGAATGCAGAAAAATTCACACAAAAAACCATTGAAACATTAAACAGCGCGCAGAGCCTTGCGCGCGAAAAACAAAATCAAACGCTTATGCCGGAGCATCTTCTTCATGCTCTTCTATCGCAGGACGGAGGACTTGTCGGCACGCTCGTTTACAGAATCGGGCAGAAAAACGGGAACACGGATATTGTCGGCTCAATGCTCGGTGAGCTGAATGCGGCAATCGACCGCCTGCCAAAGGTAAGCGGCGGCAGTGACGAGCTCTATCCCTCGCGCGAGGTTTCGGCGGTGTTGCAGTTTGCGCAGAAGGTTTCAGCGCAGCTTAAGGACGAATACGTTTCCGTTGAGCATCTCATGTTCGGACTTTTATCCGAGGGCGGCAGCGACATCAAACGTCTTTGCGATAAATACGGAGTAACCAAAAAGAGCTTCACGGAGGAGCTTGCAAAGGTTAAAAGCTCCCCCGTCACAAGCGACAACCCCGAGGATACTTACGATGTTCTCGCAAAGTTCGGCACTGACCTTGTCGAGCGTGCGCGCGAGCAAAAGCTCGACCCCGTTATCGGACGTGATTCCGAAATACGAAGCGTCATCCGTATTCTTTCAAGAAAGAGCAAAAACAACCCGGTTCTTATCGGTGAGCCCGGTGTTGGTAAAACAGCGATTGCCGAAGGACTTGCGCAGCGGATTGTCCGCGGCGATGTTCCCGACGGGCTGAAGGATAAAACCATTTTTTCGCTCGACATGGGTGCGCTCGTTGCAGGCGCGAAATACCGCGGCGAATTTGAGGAAAGACTGAAAGCTGTTTTAAATGAAGTTAAAAAGGCGGAGGGCAAAATCATCCTCTTTATCGATGAGCTGCACACAATTGTGGGAGCCGGGAAAACCGAGGGCTCGATGGATGCCGGAAACCTTTTAAAGCCTATGCTTGCACGCGGTGAGTTGCACTGCATCGGCGCAACAACGCTTGACGAATACAGAAAATATATCGAAAAGGACGCCGCGCTTGAGCGCCGTTTTCAGCCCGTTATGGTCGGAGAACCGACAGTTGAGGACACAATATCCATCCTCCGCGGACTCAAGGAACGTTATGAAATATTCCACGGCGTAAGAATCCACGACAATGCGCTTGTTGCCGCCGCAACACTTTCGCACCGTTATATTACCGACAGGTTTCTTCCCGATAAGGCAATTGACCTTGTTGATGAAGCCTGCGCAATGATAAGAACGGAAATCGATTCAATGCCGAGTGAGCTTGACGACCTCCGCCGCGACATTATGCAGCTGGAAATTGAAGAAATGTCGCTGAAAAAAGAGGACGATAAATTATCAAAAGACAGACTTTCCAAGCTGACAGCCGACATTGCCGAAAAGAAAGATAAATTCAACGAAATGAAAGCGCGCTGGGACGCCGAAAAGCAAGCTGCCGAAAACGTTAAAAAGCTTAAATCCGATATTGAAAAAACAACCGGCGAAATCGAGCAGGCACAGCTTCGCGGCGAATATGAGCTTGCGGCAAGGCTGCAATACTCAGATCTTCCCGAGCTTCAGAAAAGGCTTACCGAAGCCGAATCCTTAAATGAAACTCAAAACAAGAATGTGCTTGTCCGCTCCACCGTTACAGACGAGGAAATTGCAGACGTTGTCGCGCGCTGGACGGGAATCCCCGTTTCGCGGCTTGTTGAAGGTGAACGCGAAAAACTGCTGCATCTTGAGGACACGCTCCATAAGCGCGTTATCGGTCAGAATGAAGCTGTGCGCCTTGTAAGCGAAGCAATTCAGCGTTCGCGTGCCGGAATATCCGACCCGAACAGACCCATCGGCAGCTTTATGTTCCTCGGACCGACAGGCGTCGGCAAAACAGAGCTTGCGAAAACGCTTGCCGAGTGCCTGTTTGACGATGAGCATAACATGGTAAGAATCGACATGACCGAATACATGGAGAAATTCAGCGTATCGCGCTTAATAGGAGCGCCTCCGGGATATGTCGGCTATGATGAAGGCGGTCAGCTCACCGAAGCGGTTCGCCGCCGTCCGTACAGCGTTATCTTGTTTGATGAGGTTGAAAAGGCTCATCCCGATGTATTCAACATTCTTCTTCAGATTCTTGACGACGGAAGAATCACCGACAGCCAGGGGCGGACGGTTGATTTCAAGAACACGATTATAATTCTCACTTCCAACCTCGGCAGTCAGTATCTGCTTGACGGCATAACCCCCGACGGTGAAATCAGTGAGGACGCACGCTCTAAGGTTCAGGCTGATTTGCGTGCATCGTTCAGACCGGAATTCTTGAACCGTCTTGACGAAATCATCATGTTTAAGCCGCTCACAAAAGACAATCTCGGCGGAATAATCGACAATCTGCTTGCGGGGCTTCGCAAACGCCTTGCCGAAAGGAGCGCAGGCGGCGGAATTAAGCTTGAGGTTACCGACGCTGCGAAAAATCTTATTATCGACAACGGTTACGACCCTGTTTACGGCGCGCGTCCGCTTAAGCGTTATCTCCAAAGCTCTGCCGAAACGCTTATTGCAAAGGAAATTCTGGCAGGGAATCTGGAATCCGACTCAACGCTTGTTCTCGATGCTAAAGACGGAAAGCTTGTTTGCAGCCCGATATATGAGGGTGAGGTTGTTTAAGCGGATATTAACACGTCTGCTCAGAAACGGTTAGAGCATTAATTATAACAACCGGTCAAACAGGTTGTTTGCACAAGGGCTATAAGCCCATAATACCGACCCGCGTTTCAAGGCGCGGGTCAGACAACAGACAAACCCACCATTTCCAGGTGGGTTTGTCTGTTGTCTGAGTTAATAGTTTATCCATTGATGAGCATTTTTGCGCTGTTATGCCTATGGCAAAATCACATTTTGCTGCCGCCGCTCTCTGTTTAAAATTCCGGGTCATAATGCTGCTTTTGCTTTTCCCAGTAAATTTCTCTTATCTCAATATCCTTTATTTTCAGAATCGTGCAGTACGGTGAAAACCCGACATGACCACCCTTTATCGGCGAGGGGTCGATAAGCTCGGTTACAAGCTTGCCGTCAACGATCATGAAATTATGCCCGTCAATTGCGCCTGCCGTCATGCGCACCTCGGTTCCGGGGATATATTGGTAAAGCGAGGTTGTGGAATACAGGTTAGATGTGAGGTTTCTTTCAATGCCGCTCTTTCCGTCATACCAGCCGTTCAGTCCGCAAACGTACGAATCGGCAAGATAGTCCGTTTTTTCATCCCAATGCGCGCAGTAAACGGCGTTCACATCGCGCGTTGCCGGCAGAACGGTTGCGGCAGTAAACGAAAGCATAACGTTTTTATCAAAGCTTTCGCGGCTGAAAAGGATTCCGCCCTTATTTCCGTTTTCCGTTCCTATCAGCCAGCCGTTTTCCATGCGCCAGTCACCTGCCATTACCTGCCAGTATTTCTGCCAATCCTCATCCGGCGAATACTTAAGCAGCAGCGGTGATTTGTCCATGTAAATTTTTTTGCCCAAGAGTGAAATTTCGTTCATAAATATACCTCCTAAAATATGCTTTTTTTATAATCTGTCGGAGAAACTCCGACGTTTTTCTTAAAGCTGCGTGAAAATCCGTGAATGCTCGGAAAACCGAGCTCGCGGCTTATTTCGCTGACGGTCAGCACATCCTCACGCAAAAGCCTTTTCGCCTCATTCATTTTTAAATCGGTGTAGTACGCCATCGGGCTTTTTCCGCAGTTTTCAACAAATATTTTGCTGAGCTGTGATTTTCCGATAAGGAAATGCGAGCAAAGTTCCGAAAGATTAAGATCTGAACAAAGCTTTTTTTCCATAAAATCCTTTATCATTTCGGAAATGGAATTTTCCGCAATCGTGCGCGTTGTTTTTGTCTGATGAATGTTTTCAAAGGTTTCGTCACCGCTTCGCAAAAGCTGAAGCAAAAGCTCCGTGAAATAACATTCCATAAGCTGCACCGAGCACGGGCGAGCGTTTTTAAATGACAAATCGCCTTTCTGTTCATAATCATCGGGAATTTTTCCGAGTGCATTTTTTGCCTCTCCGACAAAAAGCTTCAGCAGAGTTTTTTCGGTCTTATCCAGCGTGAAAGTTTTGCGTCTGAAAAACGACATTGCGTCACTGTTCGATGTGAACGAAATAACAAGCATATTGTTCGAAACCTTATTGTTTGAAACATGCGCATGGATTTCGTTCGGCTCGTGAAAAATAACCTTGCCGCAGCCGAGCTCGCACCCCACCCCGTTTGTGACGGCTATTATCTCGCCCACGTCAACATAAACCATTTCCCAAAAGCCGTGTTTTTCGGGCGTGTGTGTGAAATCCTTGCTGAATTCAAAGCAGTAAATACTGTTGAAGCCGTCAATTTCAATATCCTTTTTTACGGGCTGCATTTCAAACAAACATACCACCACCGGAAAAAATGATAAATAAAAAGAAATATATGATAAATACAAACCGATATTATTATTATATAATGAAAATATAATAATGTCAATAAAAAATTAAATTTCGGAGGTTTGATAAAGATGAATGTTCTGGCAGTGGGATGTCATCCCGACGATGTTGAAATTGCATGCAGCGGAACACTTGCCAAATGCGTTAAGCGAGGTGACAAGGTTACGGTTTGCCATGTGGCAAACGGAAATATGGGCCATGAAGTGATAATGCCCGATGAGCTGCGCGTTATGCGTGCGAAGGAGGCAAAAAAGGCAGGTTCAATGGCAGGGATTGAGGTTGTAACGCTTGATGTGGGAGATTTGCTTGTTGACGGCTCGTCAATGGAGCAGCGCGACGCGCTGGCTAAACTCATAATCGATGTGCAGCCCGATTTCATAATAACGCACGGAAAAACGGATTACATGCCAGACCACATTGCCGTTTCAAAGCTTGTTTTCGATGCAACGTTTGTTGCGAGCGTTCCGCGGTATAACGGAGGAAAAAAAGCCGAGCTTACTCCCATTTACTACATGGATAACCTTGCCGGGGTGAACTTTGTTCCGACGGAATACGTTGATATTTCCGAGGAGATTGACTTAAAGCTCAATATGCTTGAATGCCACGAAAGCCAGCTTAAATGGATGCGAGATCACGATAATATTGATTTTGCGGAATTTGTTAAAACCTGCTCAAGATACAGGGGACTTCAGTGCGGGGTTGATTACGCCGAGGGCTTCACTCAGGAGCTTGCATGGCCGAAGCTTTGCACAAAAAGAATGCTTCCCTGATTAAAATCGCAAGCGGAGAATTCGTTGCTTATTATTGCAGCCGATTCGAGGGAGGAATTGCTTGAAACAATAAGCGCGCTTAAAAACGAGGATTTGGAAGGTGTGTTCAAAAAGGCAGCTGCAAAAGGCGCCGGAATTGAATTAAACTCAAATGATATGAATTATAAGCCTGAGGAGAAGCAAATAATTCTAAAACCTTATTTAGCAGCAAAACGGATGGGCTGCAAGTTTTATTTCGGAAGCGACGCTCACCATCCGGCAGAGCTGGATATGGCAAAGAATATTTTTGAAAGAGCAATAGACGATTTGCAGCTTGAACAGTCCGATGGCTTTGTAATTTAAAATTAATACAGCTTAAACAATTTGTAAAGGAGAGATGTAAAATGGATTTTATGAGCACTGTAAAGGGCAGCCTGCTCGATGGCTTTTATCCCGAGGGCTGGGATATGGCAAAAATCGATGCATGCTGCGAAAAAGGCGTGAGCCGCGAAAGCTTCTGGAATGAAAGCTTTACGCCGATCGAATGCGGCACAATTGAGGAATTTGATACATATATGGGGCATGAAATTGCGCTGCGGATAAAAGAGGCGCGCGACAAGGGCGAAAGGCTTGCTCTGATTCTGCCTGTGGGTCCGATGGGAATGTATCGCTGGGCGTCGTTTTTCCTGAACGAATGGAATGTTAAATGCGACCATGTTTATACCTTTAATATGGACGAATGGTCGGACGGCGAAGGAAACACCCTCCCGAACACAAACCCGGCGTCGTTTGAGTATAGCATGAAGGAAGCGTTTTTCAACAAGCTCGGCGAAAACACCGTTCCGCCGCAGCAGCGCAACTTTGCAACAAAGGAAAATCTTCCGACATATCCCGAAAAAATTGCAAAGCTTAAGGCTGAGGGCGTTAAGCTTGTGCTTGTGTACGGAATCGGAAGAATGTGCCACATCGCATTCTGGGAACCGCATTTCGCAGCTGATTTTTCATCGGTTGAGGAATGGAAGAAGCAGCCGTATCGATTAGGCGCAAAGCTGCATCCGCTCACAATCGAGCAGAATGCAATAACAAGCTTTAAAAGCCGCACAACGCTTGTTCCGTGCCGTGCAAACACAATCGGGCCGGGGCTGTTTTTACAGGCTGATTATGCAATCGGCGGCGCTGACGGAGCGCTCAGCCGCGGCATGGGCTGGCAGGGAATGAGCTTCCTTACAACACTGCATTACGGTCCCGATATGCACATCACATCAACATTCATTCCAACGCTTCCGGGCAAGCTTTTCTACCTTAAAGAGCTTGCAGGACCGCTCACTGCGGAATGTAACTGATTAATAATTAAAGGAGGAAAATAAAATGGCTAAATCAACGGATTTCAGATATAACACAGGAGCAACCAAGGTTCCCTGGGCGGCTGTCGGAGAAAATTACAACGCTGCCGACCTTATGGAAATTATAAGATTCCTCATGCAGGGCGAGGGTGAAGAATACGACAATGCTATAAACGAAATATGGAAACAGGTTAAAAAGCTCGGCGAAATTGCAACACCTCCGGGAAAGCTTTCCACCGGAAGTCAGGTTGAAGCGGCTGAGCAGGCATGTAATGAATACCTCGGCACAACAACCTCAACCTTCGTGACAAACGCAACCTCGGGCTTTGAAATTGCATACAAGTATGCAAATCTCAAGGAGGGCGATGAGGTTATCGTTCCTGCAATAACCTTTGTCGCAACAATGGCTTATCCGCTTGCGGTCGGCGCAAAACTCGTGTTTGCCGATGTTGACCCGCGCACGATAAACATGGATCCCAAGGACGTTGCGAAAAAGATAACCCCGAAAACAAAAATGATTGTTCCCGTTCACATCGGCGGCTATCCCGTTGACCTTGACCCCATTATGGAGCTTGCAAAAAAGAACGATATACTTGTGCTTGAAGATGCGGCACACGCTTTCGGAGCAATGTACAAGGGCAGACACATCGGCACAATCGGCGATTTTGCAGCATTCAGCTTCCATGAGGTTAAAAACATCACATCGTTCGGTGAGGGCGGTATAGTAACAACCACCATTCCAGGCTTCGGCAACGATATGAAGCGCGCTCGCTTCCTCGGTCTTGACTTTTCAGCTCCGATAAAGGACTGGCTTTATAACATCACTCCGATTCCCGGAAAGGAAAAGCCGTTTGTTGCCCTTAACTATTCCACAACGGAAATTCAGGGGCTCGGGCTCAGACTTCAGATTGCAAGAAACGATGAAATTATCGCGGAACGCAGAGCCGCAGCAGAATATCTCAACAGCAGATTCAAGGAAAATGACGCAATAATTCCGCAGGATCTCGGAAGCGAGGACATAAAGCCGACCTTCCATCTGTACTTATTGCAGATTGACCCGGCAAAGGCAGGCGGAGATGTGCAGACGCTTAAGCGCAAGCTTGATGAAAAGGGTGTGACAAATATTCCGCATTTCGGACCGCTTTACCGCTTTAAGGTTGTAAGCGATATGGGCTATGATTCTGAGGAAATCGCAAAGAGCTGCCCTGTGTGCGAGGAAGTGTTCTATCACCGCTTCACGCATCTTCCGATTTATGGTCTGAGCGAAGATCAGCTCCGCTACATGGCTGACGCTGTGCTTGAATCGGTTGCCGAAATGCAGAGCGGCAAATAATCAAAGGGGGAAACGCTATGAAAATCAAATGGGGCGTTATCGGCTGCGGAGGAATCGCCGACAGGCGCACAATTCCCGGAATAATGCTGTCGGAAAATTCATCGCTTGAAATTGTTATGGATTTAAACGGCGGACTTTGCAAAACCGTCGGCGAAAAATACGGTGTTAAATATACGACCGATATAGATGAGGTTCTGAAAAGCGACGTTGACGCCGTTTATATTGCAACACCCGTATTTTGCCACAAAGAACAGGCAATTAAAGCGGCGCGCGCAAAAAAGCATATTCTGCTTGAAAAACCGATGGGGCTTACCTGCGAAGAAGCCGAGGAGATTATGGACGTTTGCCGCAGCGAGGGCGTTAAGCTAACTGTCGGACTGATGATGCGTTACCATGCTCATCACGCTGAAATAAAGCGCCTGATTGAGCAGGGTACAATCGGAGACATTGTTTCCATGCGCGCACAGTTTACATGCTGGTATCCCGATATTGACGGCGTTTGGCGGCAAAATAAAAAGCTTTCGGGCGGCGGCGCTCTGATGGATTTGGGCGTGCACTGCATTGACCTTTTAAACTTTATCAGCGGCGATGTTCCGAAGTCCGTTTCGGCAGTCTGCTCAACGCAGACGTTTTCCTATAACGTTGATGATACTGCGTCCGTTATCATGAAAATGGCAAAAGGTGCACATGCATTTGTTGATGTGAACTTCAATATTCCCGATGACGCAACCGCCGGAAAGCTTGAATTTTACGGAACAAGAGGAAGCATTATATCAACCGCAACACTCGCCCAGGAGGAAACGGGTAAAACCACCGTTACAATATCCGAACCGGGCGGCTACGACGCAATGCAAAACAGAACGGAACTGAAATCCTATGAGCTTGCGCCGGGCGGCGATAATATTTACAAAAAAGAAATTGACGCGTTTACTGACGCAATTGTAAATGATAAGCCCGTGGTGATAAAACCGGAGGAGGCGCTGCTCGTTCAAAGAACTTGCGAAGCGGCGTACGAATCATCGGAAACGGGAAAGCGTGTTGATTTGAAGTAAAATAAAAAAACAGCTGTGGTAAAATATTGCCGCAGCTGTTTTTTTATTTTAAATATAAATTTTAAAAGTTGCAATTTCCCATGCATTAAGGCGGAACAAAACGGATTTTCCGTTCACCGCTGCATCACTCAAAAATTCCTCATTGAGATTAACGCGCTCGGCTTTGCGGATTGAAAAGCATACCTTAACCGCGCCGTCCGCAGCGCTTCCCGATGAATTGAAAACGCGCACAACAATTGCGTTATCCGCTCTTTCCTCGGCACATTTTACAATGCTCGTGCTGATTCCGCTGCCGCTGACTTCAACCGCACTGTGCGGCTGTTTAAGTGCGGCTGCTTCGGGTGCTTTTGAAAAGTTTGTGAGCGGTTTATACCAAAGCGCGTCACGCATGTTCAGAAGCGCGGCGTTATCAACCGTTTCATCAATCGGCGCAAGTGCAAATTTATAATTAAGCTTTCCGATTTCGCGGCAGCGCGTTTCTCCGTTGGTTG
>CAJJUC010000049.1 GCA_905195005.1 uncultured Eubacteriales bacterium
AAGCTTGCCCTTTGATTTCGGATGAATGTCATTGTCCTCACACACATCTGCCGCGGATATAACGGCTCGGAAGAACTTTATCGGGCAATTTGCGAATACAACAAGAAATGTTTGGAGGCTTAAGGATGAATTTCAGAAAAGACTTGAAAGAAGTATTGGATTTTGGATTGATAACGGTATTGATTACGAAAACGGCGGCATGATTGCGTTTAATGACGCTTTTGGATATCCGCCGCAGCAGCTTGAGTGGGATATGAAGCTCTGGTGGCCTCAGTGCGAAACCATGATTGCCGTAAGACTGGCTTACAGTATCTATAAAGATGAAAAATACAAAAAGCTCTATGAAGATGTTGTCAGCTATTGCGAAAAGTATTTTGTTGGCCGTAAAGACGGCGAGTGGTACGGATATCTGCACTATGACAACACCGTTGCAACGACACTGAAAGGCAATATGTTCAAGGGCCCGTTCCATATACCGAGAATGTATATGATAATGACGATTATGGACGAAACGGGAGCTTTCACCGATTTTATGAAATAAGGAGCGTGCGGCATGAAAAAAATCACATTCGGTAAGCCCGAAAATATCGTGCCGAGCAAATATTGCGGCGGATTGAATTATATTGAAACCGAGGTTGATTATGACATAAATAAACTCAAATTTAAAACAACCGCAAGGGGATAGATGTTTACATTTTCGAGGGAGATACTATCCTTGATATTGTGTCCTAAGTTTATACTTCGTAAACAAGCAGCCGTATACGTCAGTATTACGACTGCCCGTTTACTTGTCTAAATTCTTGCAAAAAATTTGCTCTTTTGAACTCGCAGACCCAATGCTCCGAAAAATTTTTGTTCAGGTGCCCTTGCAGGGTGAAGCAAGGCTGTCGCATTGCAAATCCCGGAAGAACACCTGAGCGGAAATTTAACAGGCATTGGGCGCATGTGTTAGAATCCGTTATGCCCTACAGGGCAATACTTCCTTACCGGGCTGTTTTTACATCCCTTTCTTAATGTTTTAAATAACGCTGCGGCTTACATCGCTGTTAAACCAAAACATAGCAGCCCCGTTTTTTAGCATGTTTAAATTATAGGGGGATAGTTTTACGGAGATTTTAACGATTAAAGAAGTAAGTGCAAAATGGAATATATCGAACAGGGGATCGGCAGCTCTTTGCCAACAAGGGCTGACTCAAGAGGGCTGTGAATTTTACCCTTGTATATAGCGGAAAATTCGGGATTGCCCCAATCGTTTAGCAATAAGGCTTTTCTTTAGGATCATGTATGCGGCAAACCGAAACACTCGGTTTTGCAGAATTATTCCTTTTTTGCATTCTGTCTGTATAAGGTTGGAGAAATAGAAACATATTTTTTGAAAATGCGTAAGAATGTTGCATGATTAGCATATCCGCATTTGATAGATATTTCGGTTATGGACAAGTCGGTGTCACACAGCATCTTCTTTGCAATTTCGATACGCCGTTCATGCAAATAGTCAAGAAACACGCGCCCCGTTTGAAGCTTAAAGAATTTACATATATATGTGTAAGATGTGTTCATTTGATTTGCTAAAGAACTGAGGGAAATATCAGGATCAGTACAATGTGTATCAATATATTCCAGCATCTTGTCTTTTAAAACATCATTGCTTCGCAGCTTTGAGCTTCTTTTAAACTCTGTAAGAATAACAAAATTATCCCTTAAAACATTAAAACTGTTTTTATGATTGCTGTCGCTTAATGTTTGCTGAGCACAATCAATGAGATATCCGTGGGAATCTTTTAGATTTAACATGGTTAATAATTCTATCAATGTGTTAACAAGATAAAACCGTACATAATTTAATGTTCTGAAAGTCAGAAGTTCTTCATCAAATAATGTTGATATAAGTGAAGCAAAAAATTCATTTACACCATCAACATCCCCTTCAATAACGGCATTTGACAGCGATTTTTTTTGTTCCTTGGTGAAAAAAATTTCAAATAAGTAAGTCTTGTCCGAATCGGCATTATAATTGTTATCGTTTCGTATAAGCGTGTAGGTAGCATCTTCGTAGGATTTTGCAAAATCTTTGAGTGATGAAACAATTCGGCCAAGCCCAACATGCAATTCTATTTTATTTTGCGAAAAAAGAAGCAGAACAGATTCAAAAAGTTTGTATATTTGATTTTCTGATGTGAAGTCATGGTTAAATAAAAATATTGTTTGAGGAATGCGCGCGGGGATTACAATGTATTCGATGTTTGCCGAAACCGATAAATCCCTGATTTTGTCAAGCAAGGCATAGTTGATTTCATCATTATTAAATCCTTTGTTTGAATGAAATTCAAATATAGCTGCCTGATAATTATTATACTTGAATTGTTTGTTTATTTGGTTGAAAAGCAATTGTATATCTTCATCCTGCATATTCATTGAATCCTGCAGAAAAACGGTATACGAGTTGTTGTTGATAAATTTCTTTTGCTTGCTTACAGTTTCAAAAAGATTGGTGTTGCTGTTTAAGACATCGTAAATCAAATCCTGAAAATTTTTATACTTATTTAAATCAAATGTATTTTGCGTTTTAGCGGGCTCATAAGGACATAAAAAAGCTGCAAATGGGGATAAGTATCTTTTTGAAGTGAAATAGGCGCTTGCCATTGTGAGAATAGTGCATAGCAGCATTGCTACGATAAAGCTGATTAGTATAAGATAAACATAATTGTATAGGAATATATTAGAGAATACGCTCACATAGTAGAGATTAGATATTACAGATTTAGTGCATATATAACTGTATGATGATGAAAGCCGTTCTGCAGAGTCTGATTTTAATGACTTTATGTTTGCCAAGTTTATCTCTGCAGGCATATCGGAGGAATGTGCCAGCATGTCATTATCCGATGAAATTACCGCAATATACGAAGCCGGCAACGACTTGGTAAGCTTTCTGTATATGGAGGTAATGGATTTCATATCAATTATTGAAATCAGCATAATATTGTTTTCTATGGATCCGTTGCTTAAGGAACGTATAATTGCAATTTTATTTTTCTGTTCAAAACTTAAAAAAACATTATTTTCATGATATTGGTGCAACAGGGTTTTATATTCGTCAACAGAGCAGGATATGTCTGTCAGTATCATATCGTAAAATTCATTTGTACTGTAAATTACATTTTGACCTATTACACTCTGATGTTTTGGGAAAAATAAAAAAGTGGTCGATACGTTTCCTCTGTATTTTTCCACGTTGGCAATTTCCTTGGAAACATCACGCGCTGCAAAGTTTTTATCTGTAACTGTTGGATAGTATTCACGGGAAAAAAGATGTATAACATCATTGTGTTCTAAAATGTATGTGAGCGAGTTGATATTTGAAAGCTGTGAATCAAGCATTTCTTTTGAATTTGCAATTGCCGTCATGTTAAAAGACAGACGCTCTTTATTGTAATTGTTTATCATCAATACTGCAAAAAGCGTTGTAAGAACTATCCACGGTATAATAAATTGTATTATACTTGTTAAAAACATTTTTTTGAAAAGAACAATATCAAAATACTCCTTAAATTTCCTAAACATAAATTCACCTTCTTTAAAAATCAAAATTTAATTCGCTGTAATAATTTTTGTGAAAATGTTCATGCTCGTGCATTATAACAAAAATTAAACGATATGTCAACCACACAAAAATTGAACCGTAGCAAAAAACGTGATAAAAGTTGAGCAGCGGCAAGTACAAACGCAAAAATTTGCCGTAAACACAAATAAAGTATTATATTTGCCGCAGATCTGTACCAATGGCAAAAATTGCGCAATCAGAAAATCAGAACGGTCTATTTTTGATAAAGTGGTTAATTTCTGTGCGGTAAAACAAAATCTATGCGTTGACATAGGTGTATGGGCATTATAAAATAAAAACGCAAAATGATTTAACCGCCGCAGCAAGTTCGGCGGCTGAATGTTAGGCTTAATAAATCGGAACAGAAAGGGTGAAGAACGTAACTGTAAAGAATAGAGATCAGATAAGGAGAAAATTTATGAAATACGAAAACAATTATTTTGACTTCCGATATGTCAGAGTAATGGGAGAGAAAATTTGTCTTTCAAAAGATTCTGTTGTATTGTGTGAAAATGAATGTTATGCATTAACGTATATGCGCAGGGTGATAGAAGAAGCAGAGGGTGATACAGCAGTATCCGTTAATTTAATTCAACATGTGCCTGATAGCATAAAAGACAAAATCAACGTGTATGAAGATAATGACGAGGGGTACGTTGTTGAAATTACAAATAACACTGTAAATATCTGTTCCGAAACTCACAGAGGGCTTATATACGGTGTTTCTACGATTAAACAGTTTATTGAAACAGGTACTGTGGTGCCAATGATTTTATTTGACTGTCCTGACAAAAGTATGCGCGGTTACAGAGTATATACTCCGGGAAATGATCTTATCGATGTATTTAAAGATGTTATCGATACATTGGTTTACTATAAGTACAACACTGTAATGATAGAAGTGGGCGGAGCAATGGAATATGAAAAACACCCCGAAATTAATGAAATGTGGGTGAAGTTTTGTTCTGAGGTAAACAAAAGCCCCTATGAAGCGGAGCGGATTCAGCTGAAAACTCATCCCGGATGGAAAAAAGATTCAATACACTCTGAAAATGGAGAGGGCAGCTTTATAACAAAAGCGCAAATGCGTGATTTAGTGAAATATTGCAGGGAGCGCGAGCTTACGGTTATCCCGGAAGTGCCGTCTATGAGCCATAGTGATTACATAGTTATGGCACACCGTGATCTGAATGAACGTGTTGAGGATACTTATCCTGATACATACTGCCCTTCAAATCCGAAAACATATGAAATACTGTTTGATATTTTAGATGAAGTTATTGAGGTTTTTAATCCCGAATATTTAAACATAGGTCATGATGAGCTGTATACAGTCGGAATATGTGATAAATGCAAGGATAAAACGCCTGTTGAGTTATATGTGGATGATATTGTTAAGATTTATAACTACCTTAAGAAACGAAACATTAAGACAATGATGTGGGGGGAAAAACTATACAATATACATTTGATTGACCCGGACGGAAAACCGTGGGCAACAGGAGGTGCGGGCAATGACAGAGAGCCGATGCTGTATCCGTGCCGCAATTTTATTCCGACTGATGTTATACAGCTGCATTGGTTATGGCTGCGTGCAAACGAAGAACAGGAAAAGGAGATTTCAGATTTGGGCTTCAAATCATTTTACGGTAATTTTCTTGGTCCGGAACTTGAGAATTACAGAAAGCGCAGTGCAAATACAGATGGCGGTTTTGTTTCAAACTGGGGTTCTTTTAAGGAGGAATATATGCAGAGAAACGGGCAAAACTTTTATCTTGCTTCCACAGCATATATATTCTGGAATGGTGAATATGACAGTCCGATGAGAGAATATGTATATGATATTACAAAAAAAGAGCTTTACAGAAGATATTTAAAATCCTTGGGGAACGAAATAATAGAAATCACCCATACGACGGAGCTTAGCAGACCGTATGTGTCTTTCTACTGCGGGTGCTTCATAGTTCCTGAGGAACACACGATAGGCTGGCATGTTGTGACATATGAAGACGGTACCGTTGTAAAGCTGCCTGTAATATATGGGTATAATATACGCTATGCTTATGACAGACCGACAATGGCAAAATCCACAGAAGCAATTCCGGATGCAGCTATAGAACCCATCGGAGCATCTCTTCCTCAAAAAATAGGGGATAAGACTTTTTATAAAACAGCCTATAGAAATCCGTATCCGGCCAAAAGCATTAAAACAATAGTATACGAGCCTAAGAATGATGTAAATGTTGAGGTTTTGGGATAAGTCCGTAATTTCATATAGTAAAATAAAAAAAAGGAGAAGATAAAAGTGAGAAAAAAGCTAATTAAAAATGTATTCTGTACGGTTATTGCTCTTGGCATGCTTCCCGCCTTTACAGGCTGCGGCGGCAAAGAAAAAACCGTTAACAGCGGAAACGGTGAAGCGCCGAAAGAATTATCTGTGTTCTGCGTGCGCTGCGAATCGCTTACAGATGACATGGAGGACTACAATGACGTTGTTCCGTTCCAGATGATGGAAGAGGCAACGGGGACTCATGTAAACTGGACGTTACCTGTAAATTCAGGATTCCAGGAAAAGTTTAACTTGATGATTGCAAGCGGTGATTACACAGACGCTATAATCGCAAGCTGGGGTGGTACAGGCTACAATGCTGCTGAATACGCTAAGGATGGAATAATAGTTCCCCTAAAGGATTTAATTGACGAAAACATGCCCAATTTCAAAAAATATTGTGAGGAACATCCCGAATATGTAAAAGAGTTTACAAGTGAAGATGGCGAAATTTATTACATTCCCTACATAAGAAATGATAAAAGGCTTAATATTTATGCAGGACCGTTAATCAGAATGGACTGGCTTGAGAAGTTAAAGCTGTCCGTACCAACAAATGCAGAGGAGCTTTATAATGTGTTAAAAGCTTTTAAAACACAGGATCCTAATGGCAACGGAAAAGCTGATGAAATTCCAATGTCGGGTGTTGGTTCATTGGGTGAAATCGGGTCTATCTCAAATCTTCTATGGATGTTTGATTCCGCAAGAGGTTTTTATTTGGATGACGGTCAGGTTAAATACAGCGTTATGGAGCCTGAGTTTGAGGAAGGTCTGAAATACATTGTTAAACTGTATTCCGAAGGCTTGATTGACCCTGACTATGTATTGCAGGACAGAACGAAGTTAACAAGTAAAATTACGAATAATCAGGTAGGCTTTGCATATGAATATCAGCCTACAAAAATTGCCGAAGCGATGAAAAAAACAAATCCAAATTTCCGTTTTGAAGGTATTCCTCATTTGAAAAACGCCGCAGGTTCGGAAGTTTGCTACTATAGCACATATAATGAGAGCGTTTTGAAGATGGGTATCGCAATTTCTACAAACAACCCGAATCCCGCAGGCACATTAAAATGGCTTGACTGGGTATACAGCGAAGAGGGCAGCAGGGCAATGAATTATGGCAAAGAGGGCGAAAGCTATACAATTGTTGATGGAGTGGAGAAATTTACCGATGCCGTTTTAAAGCCTGCGAGCGGAACAGTTGCTGAGCAGTTCGGTAAATACAGCGGTGTATACAATTCATATTTTCCTGCTATTCAGGAGTGGAACAGCTATTCGCAATACCTCAGTCCGTTTGGCGTTGCAGCTATTGAAACCTGGGGAGCAAATGTTGATGCCTCCGATAGCCTGCCGTCTGTAATGAAGTTCACATCAGACGAAAAGGAAAAGGTTAACAACTATAAGACTGCTATGGAAACCTACGCAGACGAACAAATTGAAAAAATTATATTGGGCAGAGAAAGCATTGACAATTTACCTGCAATCAGAGAAAAGCTTAAATCAATGAAGATTGGTGAGATTTTAAAAATTTATCAGACTGCGTATGACAGAATGACAAAGTAATTAAATTAAGTAAAACATAATGAAAGGAAGTAAATCAATATGAAATTAAAGAAAAGGTTATGCTGCATCTTGTCATGCACTCTTTTATCCGCAATGCTTTGGACATCGAATGTTTGCGCATCTGTAAGCAACGGAACATACCATGCATCTGTCAGCAATTCGAAATCCGTTGCCGACGGAACTTTAAAAGATTGCACCTTTGACGGTGACACCGGCAGCTATGAGCTTATCAGTGAAGGCGCTGACAGAGGTGTGAAAATCACCCCTAAATCATACGACAAAGGAATGGTTTCCATATTCCCGCTTGACACATCAAATTCTATGGCTTACACATCAAAAGAAAGCCGTTATATTGAAGCAAGATATGATGTGTATTTGGATAATTTAACCACATCAAGCGTTAGCTGGGAAGCTTTATCAAACGTACATGTCGGAATAGGCGGTGAAGCAACTAACAACTGGGCCTCAGAGTCTATAGTATTTCAGGGAAAAAAAGAGGGCAATACAACCAATATAGTGATTTCAAATACAAATGCAGAAGTTATGCAGTCTAAATGGTATACGGTTATTTTGGTTCTTGACAAAAGGACTAATTCGTATCGCTCATATGTTAAGGAAAGAGGCGCCGCTGATTCAACAGCCATATATTCTTCGGAAAAAAAGCTTCCGGATGCTGTTAATGGCAAAAACATTACAATTTACAGAATCTGCCCTGTTCTTTCAAGAAATACCACAGGCGGAAGCCTTATAATTGATAATTTATCAGTTACGCCGTTTATTAAGATTTTAGAGAGCGGAGAAGATCTGTATAACAAATCCGTGGAACGTGTGGTTTATGTGAAACCCGGTTTTTCCGCAGCAATGTACAGCTTCAGCGGAGAAAAGGTGACATTTGCGGATAACGGCACAGGTATTTATAAAATTACAACACCTGCCGTAACATCCTTAGGAGATAAAGCGCTGCGGGTTGCAGCAGAATACAAATTTACTGCCCGGAAAGGCTCTGCTGATTCCTTCACAAGCACACTTGAAGAAAAGATTTCAATTAAGGATAACGTTAACTACGATAACGTGCTGATTGATGCTCCGTTTGAAAATATCAATCAGTATCCCGGAGATGAGGGGCAACTGAAGAATCCGCCTACAAACGGTTTTGCAACAGCGAACTATCCGCATGCAGCTTTGCATGAACGCGAGGATGGAACTAAATTTATGCAGCTTTATCTTGACGGGAATAATCCGACAGAAGCTTTTCTGCAAACTGATTCATTATTAATTACAGATGGTCAGTACGCAAAGGTTGAATTTGAGGTTTTACCGGTATCGAAAAATGTGAATGTTGCATTGGAAGGCAAAGGCGTGGCATCTTTCACTGAGTCGTCAGTAAACGAAGGCTGGCTCACAACAATAGGGAATAATGAAAGCTCTGCCGGTAATATTTTGGGTGTGCCAATAACGGATAATATGGTAGGATCATGGCAAAAGTTTGAAATTTATATTGATGTTTTGAAAGGTAGCGCAGATGTATATTTGAACGGTAAGTATAAAGCTTCAACCAACAAATTTATGGCCGATAAATTAGCGGTGACATGGTTTAGGCTAACAGGAAAAATCGTTAAAGGATTAGATTGGACATTTGATCCGGAAACGAAAAACTACCAATGTGTAGCTTTTGATAATTTCAAAGTTTCCGCAACTTCTTATATCATGGAAGGAGTATCTGACGCCGGATATAACAATGATGAGGGTTTTGTCTCCGCAGGTACTGCTCCGGACACAGCAAAAGCGATAGTATTGAAGCTTAACGACAGGTTGGCTGTCGGTAACGAAAATGCGGAATTGATTAAAGTATATGATACTCAAAGTAATAATCCTGTTCCCGGTACAGTGGACATAAAAAATGCGGATGACGGCGCTGCAGTATCATTTATACCGGCGGATAACGCGCTTCTTAAGAACACTGAAGTTAAATTGGTTATTCCTGCTAATGTGAAGTGTGTGCGCAACTATGCAAAACGTGTGGACAAAATAGGGGATATATACATGGCGGTAGAGGCAAAGGATTATGAGCATGAGATTGGAAAAACTGTTGAAGTAACGTTTAAAGTAGGCGACAGCACAGGACTTTATATCGGCAAGCCCGTTCTTAAGGGCAAATCAGGTGCAACTACGGCAATAGTTGAAATTGATGCGCCCGCTGCAAGTGTTGAAAAAGCAGGAGTTGTTTATATTGCCGAATTTGCAGGCAAAAAGCTTACGTCTGCAAAAGTTTTCCCAATCACATACTCTGCCGGACTATCCTATATTGTTAAAAACATGCCGCTTTCGGATGAAGCTGATGTTGTAAAAGCATTTACTTGGGACAGTAATTTGTCGCCGATATTCGCAGCTGCAGAAGCTGACTGATAAACTGCAACGCATTGCGGCAAATTATTATTCCGGCAGCGGAATGCAAATACGGAAAAACAGCAGCATGGAGGATGTAATAAAAGCAAAAACCGCGCATAAGGCTCGGATTGAAAAATGTTAACATAGCATAGATCGGATTACTTCCTGAAATGATATAAATTAAGCGTTCGCTTATCCTTAACATGTTTTTGAACCGCGCATGGATTCGGCTGATGCTTTTAGGGTCGTATAGCAACAATTGCCGAGAGTTATCTCTGTGTTCATTTTCTGCGACACAGACAATCGACTGTGACCGATGACCTGTCAACAAAATCATTTTTTGGCAGGTCATTGCGTATTTGAATACCATATCTGTTCATGGCTGAAAACGTGTTTTTCGTTGAGGTGTTAATTAATAATCCTTACAAAAAAATACGGGATTATCTTCGTAAACCGAGGCGGCTTCAAGATCGATAATGATATTGTTAAAAGAATGATTTCCCGATGCCGATAGGATAATTTTAACCGGTTATATAAAGCCGTCAAGAGGGATAATAACGGAAAAGCTGCTGATCTTGAAGCCGATTAACACCGCTGAAGCTTATAATAAAATATGAGGAGAAAAGTTATGACCAAAAAAATACCTGATTACTGGAAAAGCAGCCTTTCGGATGCTGATAACGAAGTTATGAATATAAAAAGGGGCACGGTAGATGAATTTACTTCTGCCGGAGGACGAAAGATTTACCGCATATTTTACGGTGAAAAAAATTTATTCCGCAGGACAGCAAATTTAAGCTCGGCCGTTGGTGCAAAAAACAAAGATTATTTTGCTGATAAAAAAAGCCGTTCGTACAGACCTACGTTATTGCTTATAGGTTGTCAGCACGGCTTTGAATTCGAAGGAAGCGTTGCGCTTCTAAACATTATACACGCAATCGAAACAGGAAATGATTACGCGGGAAATCCTCACAATTACATAAAAGAATTCCTTGATAAAATAAATTTGATTATTATCCCTTATAACAATCCCGACGGTAGAAGCAGAGTTCCTTATGAAACTGCTGACGGGCTGAGTTTTGAGGAGTTTAGATATTATGATCAGGGAACATGGTCGGACGGCACGCTTACAGGCTGGCCGGGCTGTAAGGAGCTTCATCCGATGGTAGGTGACAGAGTTGGATTTTTAGGCGCTTATTTTAATGATGACGGAATCAACATAGTGCATGATTTATTTCCGTTTCCTACTGCGAAAGAAACAAAGCTTTTATTTGATACCGTTTATGACTACGTGCCTGACTTAACAATTATGCTGCATGGAGGAACCAACTCCAACCCAAGCATTTTGTATCCCGAGGCAGTGCATAAGATGTATGCTGATAAGTCGGAAAAATTTGCCAAACTGACTATTGACAGAATGGCGCGCAAAGGATTTAAACTTAATTATCATTCTTTAGATGATTCAACCGCGGATTCTTTGCCAAATTATAATATAGCATCTGCAATGACTAATGCATGCGGTGAACCGTGCGTTGTGTTTGAATCCAATCAGGGACTTGACTATAGAGGCACACGGCTCACAATGGATGAAATATATGCGGAGCATATAATTCTGTTTGAAGCAGCGCTTGAATACACTGCAGCTTGTAGAAATAATTAAAACCATAATTCGGGGAGGAATTTATATGAATCGCACAAAAAACCGCTTGCTTACAAGCATAGCCGGGCACAAAAATATTTATATAATGCTTATCCCGGTCATTGCGTATTATGTGCTTTTTGCTTATGTACCAATGTTCGGTAATATAATGGCGTTTCAAGACTATAAAATAACAAGGGGCATCTTTGAAAGCAATTTTGTCGGATTTAAACATTTTAATTCTTTTTTGAATGATGTGTATTTTTGGCGTTTAATAAAAAACACCATTAGAATTAATGTATATGGATTGGTATTCGGATTTCCGGCGCCGATTATTTTTGCTTTGCTGCTAAATGAAGTAAGAAATATAAGCTTTAAAAAAACAGTGCAAACCATAACATATATGCCGCATTTTATTTCAACAGTAATAATATGCGGTATGATTACAAGCTTTGTTGCAAGAGAAGGCGTAATAAACTCTATCATTGTATCTTTGGGCGGCAGTCCGTTGGAGTTTATGACTGACCCTAAATATTTTGTTGGAATTTATACTATTTCAGGTATTTGGCAAAATATGGGGTGGAGCAGTATAATCTATATTTCCGCACTTTCATCAATAGACCAGGAATTGTATGAAGCGGCTTCAATTGACGGAGCTTCACGCTGGAAACAAACAATTCATATTACAATTCCGGGGATATTACCGACGGTGTCAATTCTGCTGATAATGCAGATCGGACAGATGCTGTCTGTAGGATTCGAGAAAGTTATGCTTCTTTATAATCCCTCCATATATGAAACTGCAGATATTATAAGTACATATGTATATCGTCAGGGTATTTTGGGTGCGAATTACAGTTATTCAGCGGCTGTTGGACTTTTTAACTCGGTTGTAAACTTTATTTTGCTTGTATCTGTTAATGCTTTCAGCAGAAAAATATCCGGAAATGGTCTGTTTTAATGGGGAGTGTGCAATAATATGAATAGAAGAACAAAAGGTGAAAAGCTGTTTGCTTTATTAAATGCGGTTATTTTATTATTAGCATTGTTATGTACTTTATATCCGTGTATATATGTATTATTTGCATCCGTGAGTGACCCGACAAAGGTTTTTGAAAAAGCCCTTTTATTATATCCACAAGGTATTAACCTTGGCAATTACATAGCTGTTTTCGAAAATTCTTTAATTTGGAGCGGATATGCAAATACCATATTCTATGCTGTTGTGGGAACGACAGCAAGTGTGTTGATTACCGTGATAGCCGCATTTTGCCTTTCAAGACGAGATTTACCGGGCAAAAATGCGATAATCATGGCTATGGTATTTACTATGTATTTTACGGGCGGTATGATACCCAATTATCTGGTTGTTCGCACATTAGGTTTATTAGATACGCGTGCTTCGATGATTTTGCCTACATTGATGAGCACATACAACTTTATAATTGTTTTAACATCTTTTAAGGGGTTGCCGCCAAGCTTAGAAGAAGCGGCGACGATAGACGGGGCAAATGAATATACAGTTTTATTTAAAGTATTAATGCCGCTTCTTAAACCCGTTATATCCGTTATTGCTCTGTATTATCTCGTAGCAATTTGGAACAACTTTATGTCTGCTTTGCTTTATTTGAGCGATCCGAAAAAGTACCCATTACAGCTTGTTTTGCGTGAGATATTATACCAAGGTACAATGCAGCAGGAAACAAGCTCTCAAATTGATACAGCAACCATGCAGCAGGAAACAATTAAATATGCGGTTATGGTTGTTTCTACCGTTCCGGTGATGTGTGTGTATCCATTCATTCAGCGTTATTTCGTTAAAGGCATCATGATTGGTGCGGTAAAGGGCTGATGGCATAAATAGGAGATGATTTCATGAAGAACATTATTAAGGAAAATATCAGATGCTCGGATTTGTTTTTAAACAATAGGGAGTTTACCGAAACAAAGTTAGATATTGCAATTAAGGATGCATTGAAAAAAGTGGATTATATGATGGAAACTCTCGGGGATGATTTCGCAAGAGCGTCAAGTGAGAATAATATATACCCCGCAGTTAAAAATGATACAGGGTGGAATACAGGGTTTTGGACAGGCATTTTATGGATATCATATGAACTGTCGGGTGATGAAAAATATAAAAAGCTGGCGCTGAAGCACATCTCCATTCCCACCAGCGACGCCGAGACCAAGGCACTGATCTACGCCGGTGCAGTGAAGAACGAGACTGCGGCTCAGCGGTACTATACTGGCCAGGTCAAGGATCTCAAGAATGAGCTTTTGCTGCTCAACGGAGTT
>CAJJUC010000050.1 GCA_905195005.1 uncultured Eubacteriales bacterium
CCGCTTTTTAAATCCTGAGAATCAAAAATATCCTGTATCCACTTTCGGTAAAACTCCCTTGCGTTCAGCGTAAGCATTGCAGCTTCCGAGCAAATCTGCCCGTCGCCGGTGTAGCCGAGGCGTTCCCTGTGCGGGCAGTCGGACGGCACTCCCCCGTGCATATTATTAAGCTGTGTTCTTAAAAACGCGCCGTACAGCCAGTTTAATTCCTCCGAGGATGAATGAAAGTGCGCCGCCCTCGCCACATCGCTGTGCAGAACCGAAACATACTCGGCGCAGGCTTCTCCCTCAATTTCAAAATATCTGAAAGCGTGCCACACAAAGCTCGGCTTAAAAACATGCCTCTGCCCGTCACCGATGAAGGTATCCTCCATTATCTGCGCCTTTCCGGACGGGCTTTTATAGTCCGAGCCGGTTGAAAAGAAATCAAGCCTTGCGCCGTTAAGCTGCTCTGCATAGCGCACGGTAACGCTTTCTCCGTATTTCGGTGCAGCGGAAATAACCGCAAAACCGCTTATGTTCTCCCCCGCATCGTAGATTTTTCTGCCGTCCGTTTCCGAAATCAAAACGGGCTTTATTCGGCGCGCCTCTCTGTCCGCCGGGGCAATTTCTTTTGTGAGCACGGTTTCATTCATTTCAATAACCCGAACAGCCGCATATTCATATTCCTTAATCCGCGCGTCATACGTTTCACCGTAAAACAACTGACTTTCGGTAATTTCCGAGCTGCGGCACTGCTCCGTTCCGTCGGAAAGAACATCTGCAAACCGTTCGTTTTCCGAATGAATCGCATAAATCGCGCCGAGCGCACTGCCGAAGCTCAGGTTTCCCTCGGCAGTGCGTTCCGTCTGGCGAAACCAACCGTCGCCGAGCGCTATTTCCAATGTGTTTTCACCGTCCTGCAAATACGGCGTGATGTCGTAAACCGAATAATAGCATCTGTAGGTAAACTCATCCTTTATGGGATAAAGGAAGCTCTCAGTATCTCTTTTGCAGAAAAGACTGTCGGACGGTCTGAAATATTCATCACCGACGCGGCTTCCGTTCACATACGCGTTAAAAAAGCCCAGTGCACTCACTGCCAATATTGCGTTATCCGCGTGATGCGCTTCAAATTTCCTGATTATAACGGGAGAAGCGAATTTTTCGGGTGCGGTAATCCATTTCGCCCGATTTATGAGCTTGTCGGTCAGGTAGTTCATCAGACACATTCCTTATCTTTTGTTATATGCATTGAGCGCCTTCTGGTAGATTTCAACGGCGCGGTCAATTCCCATGTCCTTCATGTCCTTAACATAATCGTCAAATTCATCGATCGGACGCGAGCCCATAATAAATTTAACCATCTGTTCGTCCTGATATGTTGAAACCGTGTTCATGATTTCGGAAAGCTCGGAGCTTTGCTCGGACGAGAATGAAAGCGTCGGCAAAATATACTTTTCGGCGTCTGTATCCATCCAGTTCTTCAGGGCTTCCTGCTGCTGCGGAAGGCTTGAATACTGCTCAATATAGCGCTTATCCTGAACGAAACCGCCCATCCAGTTGGAGCGAACGTATTTTGACATTATATTTGCCATTGCAAGCCCGTCGGGATTCTTTGTGATAAGCTCCGTAAATGTCGGGTAACCGTCAACCATTTCATAGCTTTCGCCCTCGATGCCGAAGTTATTGAGCATTTCGCCCGCTTCGGAATATCCGTAGTCAAGAACCTTTGCCGCAAGCTTTGCCTTTTTGCAGTTTTTGCTTATTGCCGCACCGTATCCCGGGTAAGGATTCTGGCGCGCGGAGAACATCGGCTTGTCACCCTTGTTCAAAACCGGATATTTTGCGCCGCAAAGGTCAAAGTCCTTTGTTGTTGCCGCGCCGAGATATTTTCCGATTCCGCCGCCGAGCCCTGCAACCGTTGCTCCGGTGCTGCCGCTCAAAACAGCGCTGTCGAGCGCCTTTTCGTCAACGCTCATGAAGTTTTTGTCAAGAAGTCCTTCCTTATACCATTTTGCCATTTCCGTCAGAAATTCCTTATAACCCTGTTCCATCGGTCCGTAAACAACCTTATTGCCTTTAACAAAGAAGGTGTTGTTAACGCCGTATGCGCCGATGAAAGCTCCGTAATTAAACATTGCGGAATAGTTCATAAATGACAGCGGGATTGACGCTTTTTTCTCATTTTTAAAGCGCGTCAGCATTGTGTGCCACTCGTCAATCGTTTCCGGCATTTCCATTCCGAGCTCCTCAAGCCAATCCTTTCTTATGATCGGACCTGTTGAAACGAGCAGCGACTCATCGCCGCGAACGAACGGGAAAACATAATAATTGCCGTCATTCGTTTTTATCATTTTGTCAATTTCGGGATTCTTTTCAAGGTAAGCCTTAAGGTTCGGCGAGTCGTTTTTAATGATATCGTTAAGGTTCATTATGTAGCCGTCGCTCATTGATTTTTCGGCGCCGCCGTTATAGGTTGCCCAGTCTGCCTCGATAATATCGGGAAGCTCGCCCGATGAAAGCATCAGGTTGAACTGATCGCTGCTGGTCGGATGGATAAATTCAATCTCCGTTCCGGTGTCCTTCTGAAGCTGCTTTCCCCACGGTGTTTCACCGAGGTTTGATACAAGCGAATTAAGCTGCGTGTTCATCGGCAGCCAGTATTTCAGCTTGTTATCAGCCGATTTCTCCGTTTTTTTGCTTCCGCAGCCGCACACCGATATTACGGACGCTGCCGCCAGAAGCAATGCAATTTTCTTTTTCATAACTTTTCGCACTCCTTTTTATTTAATACTGTTTAACACATATCTCAGCGCATTTAAAAGCTGCGCCTGATTTTCCCTTGCCAGCGGATTTGAAGCTCCGTTTGCATTTTCAATAAGATTAATCTTTTTAAGGACGTCCGCCGCGCTTTTGATTTCGCTTTGCGGTGACCCGGTTACTCCGCAGAGCATTGTGTCCGCGGTTCCGTGCTCAAGCGCGACCGTGCCCTTGCTTGTTATGATGCTTTCATCGGCTGACAGCCATGCCGTTTCCTTTTCTCCGCTGTATGGCGGAAGATACACGCTGCCTTCGGCATAGCGGCCGAACATCAGACCGTTTTCATCAAAGGCAGGCTCTGAAAGCTTTTCGTCTTTCGTTTGCTTTGCAGCGTCCATGCTCTCTATCACAAAAAGTCTGCCGCCGCTTTTCGCCGCCGGAATATACACAACGTCAACCATGCCGATTTCGGGCGCTGTGCCTCGGAAAGCAAAATCCTTTGCAATTACATATGTTTTTCCGTCCTCGTCCGTCACGCTGACGCTGTACGTTTTTGCCGCAACGGAAGCCCTGATTTTCACATTATATTTTTTATCCTTTTTATACGTAAGCCTCTCTGCCGCAGCATATGAATTTCCGTTGTATGCGTCTATCACCCCATCGGGGCTGAAGCGGACAATCATCGGGAAATCCGTAAACTGATTCGTGACGGCGTATGTGCTGCTGAAGCCCATAACCGCGTTTGTATTACCTTCAAGCGGCGTCACCGTGCAGTTTATTTCAATATCCCCTGTCAGCGTATTAAGCTCGTGCTTGCTTTCGGGAACGGTCATGGTATCGGAATACCAGCAAACCTCGTTTTCACCCATAACGGGTATTTCAAAAACCTTTTCCGCACTTGCCGCGCCTTTTTTGATTGTTGCGGTCAGCCTAACCGTAAGATTTTCCGAGTTCGTTCTTGTATAAACGCCTTTTTCGCTTAAAACCGACGGATTGTCGGACTTCCATTCAACGCTTGTTCCGCCGGCAGATTCCGCCGGGAGCTCAATGTCTCCGCCGAGCTTTTCATATTCCGGCAGCCGAAGCGCCGCAGCGCCGCAGCGCACCGCTTCTTCATCGGAAATACCGTTTCCGATAACCGTTACATGCTTCGGCGAAATTCCTTTCTGTGAAAGGAAATCGGGCGACAGCGTATCTATTACCGAAAGAGTATATGCGGCAGCGTCCGCAAATGTTTTTCCTTCAAAATTTTTCTTAACGCCCGTGAGCTTTTCAACCGAGCTTTCAAATTCCGCATTATCCGCTTCGCCTTCGGGATTGAAAACCGAATTATCCGCGCTCATCAGCCCGGCGCTTACAGCCGCATAGGACGCAACGCTGTCAGTGTCGGAAAGGCTGACGTTCTTTTTCAGCGTCACCTTGAATTTCAGCCCGTCAGACGCCGATTTTAAATTACGGATGCAGTTTTTGCATATCTTAACCTCAATTCCGTTATCGCCCGAGCGCTTTGTTGTCACGGAGTAATTTTCCCCGTCCTTTATAGCAAACGTGCCGCTGTCCGCCCGAATGTTAACCTCACCGTTGCCGTACATTCTGAAAACTATTTTATTCTCACTGTACTCGTCTATATAAACCGAAACATCGTCCGACAACGCCGTAACATATATCGGCACGGACATTGCAAGGATGCGGTCAAACTGCTTTAAGTGCTTTTTCAGCGTCACCGTTCCGGGAATCGAAACCAGGTTTTCCGCCCCCGTCCACAAAGCGCCGTCATGAATAACGGTTTTGTAATCCTTTTCGTAATTTCCGCTCAGATATCCGGCATAATTCGTTGCAAAAAGCACTTTTTTGCCGTTGTTTTCAAATATTATCTGCGTTACCTCGGGCTCGATTATCCCGGGCTTTTCAGCAATGTCCGAAAGCACGCGCGTACCTTCGTCGAACACTGTGAGCAGATAATCATAGCCAAGGCTTTTTATTTTCTGCGCCTCGGTTTTCATCAGCTTCCGCAGCTCGGGGAAAATCATCAGCAAAGTATAATTCTGACCGCCGCCCATAATGAGGTTCGTTCCGCGCCCCTCAAGGTTTGCGAGCAGCACCGAAGCTCCCGAAGGATTCATTGATGAAAACCATGTTTCAACGCACCCGAGCAGACTGTTCAGATACTTTGTTTCACCCGTCATGCGATAAGCCCTGTACAAAAGCTCGATACCCATAATATCCTCATACGGACCTTTTCCGCGGGTGTTATCCTCGTCGCATTCGTACAGCGCCGCATTTCCTGTCGGCTTCCAAAGACCCTTGCCGTAATTCTTGTATTCGTTTCCGATAAAATCGCCTATTCTTTTAAGCACCGTAACTATTTCGTCATTCTTTTCATAGCGCGAAATAAACGATATGCCTCTTGCGCCGTACATCCACACATATGTTTTAACGGCGTCCTGCGTCTGCCCGTTCTGGCGCAGCGGCTTTCCGTCGTCATATATCGCCTGGTACCACCAGCCGTCCTCCGACTGCGCGGCATACGCCCAGTGAACAATTTCCAGCGCCGCGGTGCGGAATTTTTCATCCTCAAACAATCCGTATGCCAGATAAAGCGGGCGAATCTGAATTATGTACCGCGATTCGACATAGTTTCTGCATATAACGCTTCCCGTGTACCACTGATACATATGCGGATAATGAAAGCCCATGTTCTTATCGGAGGTGTACATATTTCTGTAAATATGCTCAACCGCCATTTTGTAAATGTCGCGCAGATATTCGTCGCCGCTTAAGACATACGCCATGTACAGTCCGCTCGAATCGCCGTAGTAGGGGTGGCTTGTGCGAAACCGTTCGTTATAGTACATCGGGCCCGTTCTGTATCTGTTCGCACCGTGTATTTCTTCAATATCTCCCTTGTAAATCTCAACGTCCGCCCAAAAGCGTGCGCTTTCCAAAAGCACGGTGTAAACATCCGTTTCAGCCGTTGCCATATATGCCGCGCCGAGGTTATATTCCATTTCTCCGGGATGAGTGTCGAGCGAGGAATAGGATTCCGGTTCGGGATTGATTCCGTAATGCATTGCGCCGGCGTCAAATCTGCCGTCACGCTTTGAAACGTCAAACTTAACCATGCTGATAATGCTGTCAATCGGCGCGCAGCTTCCCGAAAGCTCTATAACACCGGCTTTTTCAAACGACTGCGGTGAAATTGAAACCGATGGCTCGTTTTCAAGCGTTTGAATCTGCTCGGCGGCATTTTTTTCAAAGCTCACAAGCAGATTTGTCGTCCTTGTAAGACCGTCATACCAAAGAAAGGTTTTCTTGTTCACTATCGGAGCGAAGCGGATTGCATCGCTGCCGAACATGAAGCCCGTTTTGTTCTCCGCCGTTGTTGCGCCGCGGAAACGCTTGTTGTCACGCGTTATCAGATAAATTCCGCGGTCGGCGGAGCAAATATAATCCGAACCGAAAACATTCCCCGATGAAAATGCCGTTTCCGAATACGAAAAATCTGAGGAGGACGGCAGGATTTTCATGCCCATGCTGTAAATATTCAGGTCGGTTCTCGCTGTGATTCTGTACTCGATTTCGGCTCTCTGCGTTCCGCTTGCCAGCGTGACGGTAATTTCTCCGCGTGCAAAGTCGCTGAAATTTCCCTTTGCGGTTACCTTTGCATAAAGCCCCGTATCCTTAACAACCTCTATTTCGCTTACCTTCATTTCGGTTTCAGCCGCTCCGTCAAGGGTTATATATCCGCCTATTCTGCGGATATAGCTCTCCACGCCCGATTTAAGCGTTTTTATTCCGCTTTCATCGATTTCAACGGACACGCTTTCATTGCGGATTACAGCCGTTTTTCCCGAAACGCTGACGCTGACCGGCTTTGACGTTTTGGCGCTTCCGTCCGAGCGGATTTCAAGCTTTTTAAGCTCGTCAGCCTTAAGCTCCGTAACAAATGAGCACAGCGCCCATTTAACGCTTCCGTCGCTGTATTTTTCAGTAATTTCAAATACTGAATCGACTTTTTCTCCACCCTGAGTATACAGTCCGAAGTTATCAAGTGAAAATGCAGCTCCCTGCGGAAGTGCAAATCCGCGCCGGTACAAGGCAGCCGGAACATATATGTTATTATTTTCTTTAACCGTGACGGGAATCACAATTGCTTCCGCTGCGGCAGCCTTTTTTGCCGGGTGCATCATGACGGAAGCCGCCATACACACGCTCAGTGCAATCGCCGTAAATTTTTTCAACACAATATCATCTCCAATCAGCGGCGGTATATAACCATATCTCTTACAGATGTTCTTCTTGTTTTAACAAACACATAATCGGGATTTCCGCTCTGCGTTGTGTTCAGATAGGGCAGTGAGTCGAGAACCTCAACCGTCTGCTTTCTGACATCATATAAATAAATGTAGGACTTTGCGCGCGTGTCGGCAAAGCTGTACCTTCTCGAAAGGTCATTTTCAAGAGTGAAGTATCCTCCCGGGCGGCACGCCTCCGCTGCGGCAAAAGCAGTTATCATCGTGCTGAGATAGCCCTCCGAACCGCTGTTGTAATACTGTCTTTCCGTCGGATTGTCCGCGTCATAACGGTTCAGCACATTAACAAGGTTCACTTCGCCCTTTGAGTTGGTTTTATACTGAATAACATCGCCTGGGTTCAGCTCGTCAAACAGGATTTTTTTCTTTTCACCCTGCATTGGAACGGCAACATTGTTGTCAGCCGTTTTATCATTGTTTGCCGTCAGCCTTACCTCGCTTCCGCGGCAGTAAGCCTTGAAAGCCGTCACCATATCGCCGTCGCTGTTTCGGGTGTAATACTTCGAGGCAATAAGAGCCGCATATGTATCGCCCTCCTCCTCATAGCTGAGCTCGGGCATGCTGCTGTCCGAAACATATGCCACGCCGACGGCAACGGAGCAGTTCTTTCCTGCGTCATAAAGGCTGATGTCTATGTTGTCGGTTTCAGCATAATAACTGTAATTTTCCGCGGTGTAATCCTCGTCATCGCCGTTTTCGGGAATACCGAATATAATCGACTTGCTGTCGTAAAAATAATTTTCCGATGCAACAACGTTAAAAAGTCTGCCGCGCGAATTATGATATTCAAGCGAGAATCGGTCCTCGTCATATCCGACATAATCCGTTTCGGACGAATGGTCATATGCAAGCTCAACGCTTTTTATCTTTCCTTCACCGTCCAATGAGTATCTGATAAGCTGCCCTGCCGAAGCAAGCGATGTCAGCTCATCTGCGTTCACGGTACTGTCCTGGGTGTATTTTCCGTTTATATATCCCGTGAATTTCACCCTATTGCCCGTTTCTGCAACAAGCATTTCTCCGTTCTGCGCGAAAATTTTCATCTCAATTGTTGAAGAAATTCTGTTTTTTTTCGCAGCTTTCACAAGATAGCCGTAAACCTTTGAGTCGTCCGCGTTTTTCTCGGCGTAAACCAGTCTGCCGTTCGTTCCGATATAAGCCGTGACGGTGTTCCCCGTTTTTATCATGCCGCTTATCTCCGGCAGGTAGCGGTAAACCGCGCCGTTTATTGTCACCGTGTTATCCGTTGTATCAATGCTTTCGATTTTGCCCGACACACTGTTTCTGAGAATAACAAACCTTGCTGCTGCGGAGTAATCGGTTGTTCCGTCGTCCGCTTCGGTGCAGAACACTTCAAGCACGCAGTCCTTTTTTATATCACCGGTTTCGGCGGCTGAACCGTCCTCAAACCGAACGGTGACGAGCGATTCCCTGAAGCTTCCGAGCGTAACCGATTCTTCGCCGTTTTCATCATCTATCCTCATATCATCTCCGCTGACCGACGCCACCTTGTAATACCTCGGGCAGTCAACCGAAACGGTGTCCGCGAAATCATCGTTGTTTCCGTCCGTCAGAGTTACCGTCACATTTTCTTTTGCGATATCATCATATGTCACCGCAAAGCGTTTTGAATTATTATAAATAATCGTTGCTTCGGGAGCTATGTAAACCGTTTTTGAACGTCCGCCGTCATAATAGCGCAGTAACGAAAAATCGGGTGCAAGATATGTGATATCTCCTCCGTTCACAACAGTGATTCCATTGTCCGTCCGCCTGTACATTGCAAAAAGGCGGTCGGCTCCGTCCATTTCGGTTACATAGTAATCAACATCCGCCCCGAGATATTCCTCAGCTGAATATGCTTCCGATGAAATATATTCGTTTCCGCCAATCACCGTCACATTCATATCATGCGAATCGTTTCCGAGAACAGCCGTGCCGCTCACTGCGGTGACAGTTCCGCGGCGGCGCGATATTCCGAAAACCGTTTCAAGCAGCGAGCGCTTTTCGGTTTTCACTTCCGTTCCGTTCTGCAAATAAACGGAATCGGCACAATCCGCGGTGAGCATATTGAATATAAGGCGGTTGACAGAGCTTCCGATGAAATCCGCAGCGTTCACGCCCTTAAGCACGCCGCATGACCTTGCAACATCCGTATACTGCATAAGATTGGCGCCGTTTTTTATTTTGTACTCAAACCCGAGCACACGAACCGCAACGGCAGCCGCTTCCGCGCAGGTTACCGAATCGTACGGGCGGAATTTTCCATCCTCGGGAACCTTAAAATACCCGTACTCTGCTGCGGCGTTCAAAACGCTGATGGCAATTCCGTCCGCGTCGGAAAACACGCTTTCATCAATGGCGGTTGAATCGTCATATTTATTGACCGCCTTCATTATCATAACAGCAAAGTCATACCGCGATACCTTTGCATTCGCTTCTGCCGGCGCGACCGACAGTCTGCTTAAAATGTCCTCCTCTTGCCGAAGCTCATCATCGGCTGCGAATGCCGGGAGGATTTTGCCGCCGGTCACCGAAAAAAGCATTGCCAGCGCCGTGACAACAGCCGCCGAGGATTTAATTTTCTTCATAATCATTCTGTCAAACCTCCCCCATTTGCGGACGGCTCTCTGAATTTCTCCAGCTTAGCCGTCATCACGGCAGCCTCTGCCCTTGTTATAATTCCCGCAGGGTCAAACACATTGTTTCCCCTGCCGTTGATAACGCCGCAAAGTCTGAGCCTGCCGACAGCCTTCGCCGCGTACGGCGGAATGCTTTCAGCGTCCGCAAATGCGGCATCCTCATTTTTCCGATACACGGGGATATTAAACCTGTCGATGCATCTTGCAATCATAACCGCCGCATCCCGGCGAGTGATAAGTTCATTGGGCATAAACGACCCGCTGGGGTAGCCTGCCGCAATTTCGTTTGCAGCAAGTGCGCTTATATAAGGCGCATACCAGTCAGATTTATTCACATCATTGAATACAACCGATTCCGATTCCTCCGCGCCGAACATTTTAACTATTATCTTTGCAAACTCCGCGCGCGTTATGCTGTCGTTCGGGCGGACATAGCCCATATATCCCTCCAGCGCGCCCGACTTTGCAAGGCGCGATATTTCCTGTTCAGCCCATGCCGCTTCGTTAATATCCTTAAATGCAGCCGTTTCATCGGTTTTGTTATCCTCGCTCGGCTGCGCTTCGGGTGTTTTCACAACCGTTGTGCCGCCTCCGCCGCCTCCCCTGTAGGACGGGGATGAGCCTGAGCTGCTTGACGAGCTGCTCTTTAATCCGTTTGCAATTTCCCTGACCTTTTTGCATATATCGCTTACGCTTGACGCATTATAGCCTATTATCCTGACACACATGCTCTCCTTCTGCGACTGTGTGAGCGATTTCACCGCGTCATCATACCCGTTGGCGGAAAGAAGCTCCTTACCGTTCTCAAACACCGATTGAATCGTATCGCGTGAGGCATATCTCACGCCGAGTATCAGATTTGCTTCATCCACCCTGCCGCGCAATTCATCAGTATTCTTCACATCGCCGCCCTTTTTCAGCAGCGCGCAGTATTCGCTTTTGTGCGAAGCATAAACAAAATTTGTTTTTATGCCGAGAACCGGTGCATATTCGTCAATAATATCCTGCGTGTTTTCCTCCGAATTGAACAGGCCGATAAACAGCGCTTCGGCATCGGCGCCGTAATGCTTATATGTAACGCTTCTTTCCGCTTTGCGGCCGTCATCGTAAACCGTCACCGTAAGAAGCTGCGTTTTCACCGAGCCGGGAATTGAAAATTCCGCAGTGAAGCTGCCGTCATTTTTAGCGGCGCACTCCGCCGGCATGCTGATGTCCTCACCTGTCAGAGAGGCGGTAACCGTGCCGCCTGTATATTTCAGAACTGGGTAATTCCCCGTAACCGTGAGAACACCGTTCTTTTCCTCCGCCGACAATTGCTCAAATTTCCGTTCGGGAAGAAATGTAATCTCCGCATAGTCATATATGCCCTCCGGTGCGGCTGCCTTAATTTTCACAGCGCCGGAATAGCCCTCGCCTGCGGTAACAGAGCTTCCGTCAATTTCCGCACTGCCGGAAATCACGCTCAGCTCAACGCTCTGGTCGCCCCACAGATTGTAATCCTTATCGTAAACCTCTGTAACGAGTGCGGCGCTTTCTCCGAACTCAACAATTGTGTCGCCGCTTATCGAAACGCTGTTCACCCTGTTTTCATATTCTCCGGGATATGTGGTGCATTTCAGGTCGTCAATATACACGCTTGAACCGCTGACAATAATCTGCGTGTTAAACAAGCGCCCCATGGAAATCATATTTCCCGAAAAGCCGAAGGTTCCCTTCTCCGTATATTCCTCGTCCTCCGAAGTTTTCACAAAGACGGTAAACTGCTTATCCCATGTTGAAAGAATGCACTGCAAATCATACCACACATTTGCTTCATAATCCGATATAACCGGAATATTTCCGTTATCCGTCACGGCAACAATGTCGTTTCCGTCCGCTTTAAGCCAAGCGCCGTGAGCCTTTCCGTCCGTGTCGCTTGTGTCGAGCAGGTATTCCACCGCGCCCTTGCGCTCCTGCATAAAGCTCATCGACACGCGGTAGCTTCCCGTAAGCGCTTCACTGTGGCGATACAAAAGGCGCGAATTTCCGTTCAGCCGAACAGCCCTGCCGCCGTGCTGCGCCGCAACCAGTGCATTGCTTGCCACAAGAAAGCCTCTCGGGGCGCTTCCCTCCGAAAGATTCTCAAAGCCGTTTTCATACACAACCGCTTCCTCACCCATTATCACACTGTCCCTGAAGCTTTGCGCCGCTTTATTGATTTCATCAATTATTGCGCTGCACTCTTCATCGGTGAGATTTTCGGAATTTACGGCGTCATCATATTTGTCTATAACATCCTTCAGCATTGTAAAAGAAGAATGAGGATAGCGCCCTGTTTCCGTTCCCTCGGTTTCGGCAAGGCATTTTTTCGCTTCTGCCGCAGCCGCTTCAATATCCGGGTGCAGAATCGATGTAACGCTCAGGTCGTCAATGCACAGATTGCCCGAGTTTCCCTCGTTTGCAAAATATACGCTGCCGAGGTCGTCAACATCTGCCGTTGTTGTGTACATCGCAACAGGCTCGCTCAACATGGGAGCGTCATCAACATAAATCTGAGTTATTTTCTGATTGTCAAAATCAAGCGATATTTTCACGCTGTACCATTTGTTTGCCGTAAGGCCGCAGAGCTTTCTGTCCGCGTCCGAGCGGCCGTTATCCATTGCAAGCACCAGACTGTTATCCACAATCCACATAAGGTTGGAACGGGCTGTCTTTCCCGAATTCCACAGCATGAGAAGTCTGCCCGAAACCTTTGCCGTCTGCATAAAGCGCACCGAAACATTCACGCTGCCCTTGCATGAATCCGTGTATTTTTCGGCAGATGTTCCGGGGGAAAGCAGCAAATACTTATTGCTTTCATCGCCCGATACAGTTCCCGAGCAGCTGTCAAAGCCGCACCTTCCGCTTCCCGCCTCATAGCTTTCAAAGTTCTCTCTCATATTATAAGCCTCTGCCGTAACCGCTGTGCATAATGCAGCGGACAAAAGCAGGATTGCGGCCTTTTTGATTTTCAATGCAACTGTATTCATGTTTTTCCCCCGAATCTCTACATTTTTGACTTATCGGGCAAAGCAAAATTGCTTTGCCCGATAAAATATTATTGTTCTGTCGGAATATGCTTAACCTCGTCAACGCGTGACGCAATCTCATATCCGCAGTTTTCAATTCCCTCCGCAACTATTCCCGCCAAAACATCTGCGCCGTATGCGCAGAAGTGTGTGTTATCCTCCGTTTTGCCGTCCTTGTTGTAAACCGAAGACGTATATGCCGAACCATCGCCGAAATAGCGTGAATCGTTCGCATCTACAAAGAGGAACAGCTTCTTTGAGCTGTCTGCCTCCTCACTGTCAAGGCAGCTTACAAGCTCGGACGATTTTGTGAACAAGTCGATTACCGGAATGTTAAGCGCTCTGCCAACCGATTTCACGGCTGCCGCATACGACACAAGCGAGGATTCGCCGCCGAAAATGTTATTTCTTCTTCTTACGGGAGAGGTAACAAAAATCGGAATCATTCCCTTTGCGCGGGCACGCTCCGCATAATACTTGAGGTATGCGCGGTAGCCTGCAAATATGTCGGAGTATTCGGCATATGTAAACTTGCTGTCGTTATGACCGAACTGAATCAAAAGGAAATCGCCCGGACGGCCCTGTGCAATCACGTTGTCGAACACGCCCTGCTTATACATCTGCTTTAAGCTTGAACCGGGGATTGCAAAGTTTTTCACCGTTGCGCCGTTCAGATAATTTTCAAGCATCTGTCCCCAGCCTGTCTGCGGATAGTAGGTTGCATAATCATATGTTGCAACCGTTGAATCACCGACAATATAAACCGTTGTTCCGTCAGCTAACACCAAAGTATATTCTCCCCCGCGAGGAACACGCAGTGTATGATATATCTCGCAGGAATCTTGTAGCCCACCGGAAACAACCTCCGTGTAATTCAACGTATCACCGCTATTTCTCACGCCCTCTTCCAAAGCCCTGTTCATTTCCCGATCCAACATCACTTTCGTACCGTCAGGCAACACCAATTCTGCCATGGATGCTCCGGGAACAATCC
>CAJJUC010000051.1 GCA_905195005.1 uncultured Eubacteriales bacterium
GGCAAGCTGCGTTGCAATAAGAAGCTGCAGCGGCTCTTTATAGTCAAGCGTGCAGTCTGCATCGGGATAAAGCGTTTGCAGGCAGCCGAAGAATTTTTCGGCAAGCTCCTTTTTTGTCATATCCATACACTCCTTTCGGAAAATTCCGCTTATTTGTCGTATTGTATTGTAACATAAACAATGACGAAAAAAAAGCCCCAAAATTTATTTTTTTACTCCGTATGTATTGACATTTTGAAAAACTGTGTTAAAATATCTGTCATACGGATGTAATCTGCCACCGGGTAGAAAATGTTCGGCGAAAGAATGATTGCCGAAGCATTTGCCTGCACATCGTTAGGTCTTTGAAGATGTGCGAGCAAATGCTTTTTTGTTTGAAAGGGATGGTGCATTATGACAAAATATTTCACTAAGACTGAACTGGCGCTGTGGCTGTGCTCGGCGGCGGTGATAGTAATCTCATTCTTTGTTCAGGGCGGCAGCGGCGCGGTTTCGCTTGTAACATCGCTCATCGGTGTAACATCACTCATTTTCGTTGCAAAGGGAAACCCCATCGGGCAGGCGCTCGGAATCGTGTTCGCACTTCTTTACGGCGCAATTTCGTATACCTTTGCGTACTACGGAGAAATGATAACATACCTCGGAATGACAATGCCGATGGCAGTGTTTTCCCTCATTTCGTGGCTGCGTCATCCGTACAAGGGCAGTCATGCGGAGGTCGAGATTGGCAGCATATCAAAGCGCGAACAGGTTTTCATGTGGATTCTTGCCGCCTCGGTTACATTTGCATTTTATTTCATACTGGAATACTTTAACACTGCGAACATTGTTCTGAGCACCGTTTCGGTCACAACAAGCTTCCTTGCAGTGTATCTCACATTCCGCAGAAGTCCGTACTACGCCGTTGCCTATGCCGCAAATGACATTGTTCTTATTGTTCTGTGGGTTATGGCTGCAATTAAGGATATTTCCTACGCTTCCGTTGTGATGTGCTTTGCGGCATTCCTTGCAAACGACATTTACGGCTTTATAAACTGGAGAAGAATGGGCAGACGCCAGAAGCAGGGCTGAAGCGCGATACAGAGCAATATTGTGTGTTGAAAAAGCAAAAGCGGTGTGCTATAATTAAAAGCGGTGATGCAGTGATGAAAAAATACGGAGCTTGGAAATATATCAGGCAGTTTAAGGGCAGCAGTATTTTTATAAGGAATTTTCTTACAATCATATGCGCGGTTATGATTCCGGTTGCAGCGGCAGGCGTAATCATTTATAATGAGTATAACGGCTACATTGAAAAATCAATCACCGAATCTAAGCTCAATGAAGCGGGAAGCGTCAGTGAAACGGTGAATCTTGTTATAATGGAAGCCGAGAGAATGGCATATCGTGTTGCAAACGAAAACACTTTTGATTCTTTTTTTCGCGGTAAGGTGTTTGACACGAACTCATACAGCAAAATGGTGGAAAAAATCGAGCTGAGCCGCGCGCTTAATTCAATGCTCATTTACGGGGAATATATAGAAAATATCTGTATTTATGAAAATACAAACAATGCTGCGATAACCTCAAATCAGGAAATCGGAAGCATTGAAAACCTGCCCGATACGGGGTGGATGGAAAGATACCTCAGCATGAAAAGCAATTCATGCGCAGTTTACAGAGCGCCCGACAGTTTCAGCTACAGACCGGAATACATAAGTATTATTCAGCGCGCGCCGATGCAGGGGTCGGCAAACCTTGGGGCGGTTATTGTTAATATTAATCTGAAAAACATAAAAAAGATAATAAACGAAAGCTCGGAAAAAACGGATTCGCTGATTGTTACAAAGGCGGGGGAGGTTGTGTTCCGCAGCAGCCCTGAATCGGGGCTGTATGAAAAGTACGGCTCTGTCCTCAGAAAAAATGCCGATAAAAAAGCTGTGTGCAAGACCGGAGATTATGTGGCAGTGCGCGCGGTATCCGAATATACGGGCTGGGAGTACATTGCTTTTTCTCCGCTTGACGATTTCAATAAAACAAAAAAAGGCTCGCTCGCAGTGCTTTTTGTCAGTATGCTTGTCGTTTTTGTTTTTGCAGCGGTATTTTCATTTTATGCATCGCTGCGGTCATTTGCGCCGATAAAGAGCATTTTGCAGTATATTGACGAAAACAACCGCCGCGGCATACAAAGCTACGACACCAATGAGGTGAAGTATATCCTGAACGCATTGGAGCTTGACCGCAAGCAAACGCAGGAGGAATTAAATCTCAGGCTTGAGAAGCTTAAGGAGGAAAGTCTGCGCGCTCTGCGCTATCAGATAAATCCGCATTTTCTTTACAACACGCTTGAAACCGTGAACTGGAAAATCATGCGCCTTTGCGGACGGGATAACGAGGCAAGCAGGATGCTTCTTGAGCTTTCGTTTCTGCTGAGAACCAGCCTTGACACCTTGGATAACCTGACGGATATATCGACCGAGCTTGAATATATTGAAAAATATATTGACCTTATGAAAGCACGCTATAAAAATTTTGAAGTGGAATGGGATATTGCCGAAAATCTGCGGCAGTATAAGACGGTGAAGCTTTCGCTTCAGCCAATCGTTGAAAATGCGATTTATCACGGGATAAAACCGCTCGGAAAACAGGGGCTGATAAAAATTTCCCTCAGAAAAACACAGGAGGATATTGTTTTTGAAATATGCGACAACGGCGTTGGCATATCGCAGAAAAAATGCGATGAAATAAATTCCGAGACAGGCGCAGGCGATGAACATATCGGACTGCGAAACGTAAACGAGCGCATAAAAATCATGTTCGGAATGAAGTACGGTTTGTTTATTGCCCCGCGCGGCGGTGGAGGAACGGTTGTAACAATGCATATTCCGATAATTGAATAAGATATCTAAGCGGTTTCTCTGTAAGGAGGAGCTGCTTTTTTATACTTTTTATGTAAAAAGAGCAAAACAGAGCACCTTGAGAGCAAAACAGAGCACCGCGTGCCGCGCACGGAATGAATTTGTTTTAAAAGTGGTTATTACGGTGTGTTTACTACAAGCCGAAACTAAATTATAATATAAATATCATAATAACACAATTATGTGTAATTTCGTGCGAGGTGAAATGCGGCAATGATGTTGCAAAAAAGTGAAAACGCGGTAATAACGAGGAAAGGTGATTTGAAAAAAAGACTTATAAGGTACAAATGGATGTACCCGATGCTGCTTCCGGGGTTAATTATTCTGTTTATATTCTCATATATGCCGCTGTACGGTCTTTTAATGGCGTTTCAGGATTTCGACATTGTGAGCGGAATCAGCGGAAGCCCGTGGGTGGGTTTGGATAATTTCAGGCAGATATTTGCAAGCCCGGGGTTTTTAAAGGTGCTTCGAAATTCACTTCTTATAAGCTTTTATCGCCTTTTATGGGGATTCCCTGCGCCGATTGTTTTGGCGCTTATGCTAAATGAGCTGCCGTCAAAGAAATTCCGCAAAATATCGCAGACGGCGATTTATCTTCCGCATTTCATTTCATGGGTGGTGCTCGTCGGCATTGTGCAGACGTTCCTTTCACCGAGCGGCGGACTTATAAATATTGTGCTTGAGGCAATGGGAAAGCCGTCAGTTGCATTTTTGCAAAAGCCGGAATATTTCCGCACAATCATTGTTGCGACCGATGTGTGGAAGGAGACCGGCTGGGGCACGATTATGTACCTTGCGGCGCTTTCGGGAATAAATCCCGAGCTTTATGAGGCTGCCATGATTGACGGCTGCGGCAGAATGAAAATGATCCGCCATATAACGCTGCCGGGAATTATGAACACGGTTGTGGTTGTTTTCGTTATGCGGATGGGCGTTGTGCTGAAAAACGGATTTGAACAGATTTTCCTTTTGCAGAACTCTCTGGTGCTCGATGTGTCGGAGGTTTTCGAAACGTATACATACAGGCTCGGACTGATTGACGGAGCATATGACATTGCTTCAGCGGTGGGGCTTTTGCAGTCGGTTGTCGGTTTTATTCTTGTTATAACCTCGAACTCGCTTGCACGCAGATTCAATGAAGGAGGGGGCGTTTGGTAATGAAAAAAAGCAGAATGAGAAAGCGCAGCGCCGGTTCTGTGACATTCGATGTTATAAACATTATTCTTGTCACGCTTGTTGCCTGCATAATGGTCTATCCGTTCATCAATGTTGTAGCAGTATCGCTCAGCAGCTATAATGCATATCTGAGCAATCCGCTTATGATTATCCCGCGTGAGGTCAGCTTCACGGCATTCAGATATGTGTTTATGAACAAGATGATTATAAACGGATACGCAAACACTGTGTTTATCACGGTCACGGGAACGCTGCTCGGGCTTTTGCTCACGGTTATGATGTCGTATGCGCTTTCCAAAAAAGACCTGCCCGGGCGCGGATTTTTCATGACATATGTTATATTTACATCGCTTTTCAGCGGCGGAATAATACCGGGCTTTTATCTTATGAAAAGCATTGGGCTTATCGACAGCCTTTGGGCGCTCATCCTGCCGACAATGCTTGCAAGCTTTAATATTGTTCTGATGAAAAATTTCTTTGAGGGACTTCCGGCAAATCTCGAGGAGGCTGCAAGAATTGACGGCGCAGGCGAAATAAAGATTCTTACCGATGTTATTCTCCCGATATCAAAGCCGATTATCGCAACAATTGCTCTGTTCATTGCGGTTTCATACTGGAACAGCTATTTCAGCGCGATTCTTTATATAAGAAGTCAAAGCAAGTGGACGCTTCAGCTGGTAATGCGCGAAATAATATCGTCGGCGGAAACAACTGCGCTGACTGCCGGTTCAAACATGGCGGAGTACGGAAATCTTCCGACGCAGTCGCTTAAATATGCAACGCTGGTTGTGGCAATTCTGCCGATTCTCTGCGTTTATCCTTTCCTTCAGAAATATTTTGCCGAGGGAATTATGGTTGGCGCGATAAAGGGCTGATAATTCAAATAAAAGGCTGCCGGTGCGCGGCGGACAGGAGGTTATCGTGAAAAAAGTTCTGAGTGTTTTATTGACTGCGGCTGTGATGCTTAGCCCGTTCGGAAACGTGGCATTTAAGGCTTCTGCGGAATCGGAAACGGAAATTATTGTTGACAATGCCGACACAGGCTACAGCCGTGAAGAACCGACAAACAGAAAATGGACAAAAAGCACATATAAATATTCATTCCGCGGTTCTCACGAGTATATTGACAAGGAAAGCAATATCGGCGCTCTGTTTACCGCAAAAATCGAAACGGGCGGAAAATACTCCGTCTATGTGTACCGTCCCCATATCGGCAGCGGAAACAGCGCAATGACCGCAACCGTTTATTCGGAAAACGGCAGCGAAAATGTTGGCTACAGCCTTTCGAGCGGAAGCACGGGCTGGTATAAAATCGGTGTTTTTGTTTTCGGCGATAATTCCGACGCGGTTATCCGCCTTTGCGGAAGCGGCAGCGGAATTGCACGAATGGACGCCGTGAAGCTTGTTCCGGTTGATGAAACGCCGCCCGTTATAACTGAGGTCACTCCTTCGGAAAACGCGGTTGTTTCTATCAAGGTTCAGCCTGAAATTACCTTTTCAAAGCAGATTGCGGCAAGCTTTCTGACAAATGAATATATTTTGCTTTACTGCGGTGAAAAGACAATTTCCGCAGATATTGAAGCGACGGACGGCGGAAAGGGCGTTCGGATAATTCCGAACCGGCCGCTTGACATAAGAAGCGCTTACCGCATTGTTGTTTCCGCCGACCTTGAAGATGAGGACGGAAATAAAATCAGCGGAAGGCTTGAATATTCGTTCAGAACGCAGAACATTGACCTCACTCCTGCAAATGCGCAGCTTGTTGACGGAGCAAGTCTTTTACCGAAATATGCAAGGCTTTACATTGCATTTGATTCCGAAATGAACGATTATATTTACCGTTCGGACTGCTATTCTTTGTCGGATGGAAAGAATATTATTCCGCTCTGTGCGGAAAAAACAAATTACAAATCCGCGGATGTTATGCTGACGCCGCTTTGTCCGCTTAAGGGAAACGGCGAATATACTTTGCGCCTTTCCCCGAAAATCAAAACGCGCGACGGCGGAAACCTTGCGTCGGGCAGATGCTTTTCCGTGACGGTTGATGACGGTGCGGAGAGCATTTCGGCATCGCTTGAAAACAATTACGGCGTTTCGGCAACGGAGCCGATTACTGTCAACTTTGACGGGGAGACAGACGCCGCGACGGTGGATTCCGAGCATATAGCGCTGAAGCTTCTTTCAAGAAACGAATATGTTGAAGCCGCGGTTGAAAATCACGGCTCATATGCACTTATAAAGCCGTTCGGCGAGCTTGCGCGCGGCTGCGATTATGCGATTGAGCTGCATAATGTGCGCGGCGCGGACGGAAAATGCATAAGCCGCGGAGATAATCTCATATTTAAAACCGAGGCTGCCGATACCGTTATATCCGACATGGAAACGGAGGGCAGCGGCTACAAGGATTACGGCGGCTGGGGCACAAGTTCGCTCACAGGCTATGAGGGGTCAAAAACGCGCTATGCCGGAAAGGTTGACAACCCGTCGGAAACATATGCAGTGTGGCAGCCGGAGCTTAAGGGCGGAATGTACGAGGTTTTGATTTACAGAATTTATGACGAGGCAAGCACGCCGGAAGCGGAGATTGAAATTCTCGGCGCGAACGGAAAAAGCACACAGATTATTCCGCTTACGGGTTTTGACGAAAGCGGATGGTACAGCCTCGGAGAATATGAATTTAAAACAGGCAGCGAGGGATATGTCAAGCTTACGAAGCTGTATTCAGACAACAACCTCCGTGCCGATGCGGTGATGTTCAGAGCGGCGGCTGAGGATTGCGTGCCGCCGAAAGGAAAAATTGAAAACCGCAGCGGAGCGCTTGCTCTTGAATTTGACAAACGCATATCACAAGCTTCGCTGAATGTTGATATAGACGGCGAAAGTGCAAAATTCATATCATCGGATTTTAAAAGCTTTATTCTTGTTACAGATAAATATATCGGCGATAAAAATTCATACAGCGTTAAAATAACCGATGAAATCGCAGCGCCCGGAACGGAGAGCGCGACCGTTATATCGGCGCAGTTGAATACCAGCTCGGGTTTTTCGCCGGTAGTCACGGTTTATACCGACGCGGACGGGAATGAAAGCGAAACACCTGCGGCAGGCGGAAAAGCGGCTGCATTTTGCCGCATTCGCGATGACGAGGGAAACCTCGCGGACACGGAAATATCGTTGTATGCGCTCAACAGCGATAAGGAGGTTATAGCGGAAAGCCGCGGCAAATATAAAACATATGCGGAAGGCTTTGCCGAATTTGAAGCGCAGCTTGACATAGAAAGCAGCGATATTTACGATGTGTGCGCGTTTATGTTCGATGATGCCGAAAAGCTTTCGCTTTTAACGCAGCTTGCAAAGAAAAACGCTGTTTCGCTTGAAAAAACCGAAAATGCGGATAAATCGGTGCAGTTTAAAATCAGTGCGGACTGTGAAAATGAAAATGCCGTGCTGGCGATTTATAACAAAAACAGCGGCGGACTTGCCGCAGCGGATTACTTTATATTAAGCGGCAGCTATGATTACACCTTTGTTCCGTCCGCAAGCTTTCCCGGAGGAGAATATATTATTCGGGTGAACGCTGAAAGCGGAAAGGAATATGCGCAGACGGACTTTTACCACATAAGCTCCGCAGAGGTTGAGAATGCATTTGCGGCGCTTAACGGCGCAGAGAATGCGGACGCGGTAGGCGCGGCGATTGAAAGGTTTTACCGCGAGCTTGGACTGGACGAAAGCGCTGAAGAAATATTCTCAGAGCTTCGCGATAAAACCGATGTTGGCATGATTATTCTTAATAACAAGGAATATTCGGAAAAGAACAGCGATGTTCTTGCAAAGCTCTTTTCCGAAGCCACAGCCGTTGCGGCGGTGAACAGACTGAACGATTTCGAAAAATATTTTAATCTTTGGGAAGAGTTTTTCGGAATTGACGCGGAGAAATACAACTCGCTTGTCAGCAAAACAAACATGAACGAGATTTTTTCTTCAAAGCGCCCGTTTACCGATGCGGAGGCGGTGAAAAAGGCATATAACGCTTCAATTCCGCTAGCGCTGATAAACCAGAGCGCTTACGGCGCAATTGAAAATATTATAGAGGAAAATGCCGGGGTTTTGGAAATCACGCTTGACAGCTACAAAAAGCTGACAAAATCCGAGCGGCAGAGCGTGCTCCGCACAATTTCGGGAAAAGGCTTTAAAACAACGGAAAGCTTTAAAAAAGCATTTGACGCGGCTGTGAGCGGCGCTTCAAGCAACGGCGGTTCAAACACCGGCGGCGGTGGCGGAGGCGGCAGCGTGAGCGTGCCGAAGGTGAAAAATGAAAACGCCAAAATCGAGGGCGGAGCCTCGGAGCAAACGCCCGATAAAGAAAAATATTACGGCTTCAGCGACCTTTCCGAAACGCCGTGGGCAGAAAAGGCGATACTTTCGCTTTACGAAAAAAGCATTGTAAACGGCTACGGCGATAAGAGCTTCCGCCCGAACGGATATGTCACGCGCGAGGAATTTGTGAAAATGATAACGGAAGCGTTTTCAATCAAGGGAGAAGCGCAGCTTTTATTTTCCGACGTCAATAAAAACGAATGGTATTCTCCGTATATTGAGCGCGCATATTCAAACGGCATTATTACGGGAATTTCGCCCGAAAGCTTCGGCACGGGAAGCTTTATCACGCGCCAGGACGCGGCGGTGATAATCGACCGCACGGCGGAAAAATGCAATATTGTGCTCGATGAAAAAACTGCGCAGGCGGATTTTTACGACGCTGCCGACATTGCAATGTATGCCGAGGGGGCAGTTTCGCGCTTGCAGAAGGCAGGGATAATGTCGGGAACGGCTGAGCATGAGTTTGCACCCGCAGCATACACAACGCGTGCCATGGCGGCAAAAATCATTTATGAGCTGCTCATGCTGACGGAGGAAGTAAAATGAAGAAATTACTGATATTTTTTGCTGTGATTACCGCAGCGCTTTCATTGAATTTTGCGGTTTGTGCTGCCGATGAAATCATAATTGACGACCTTTCGGCAGGCTACTCGGAGAGCAATTCAACCTTCGGACCGGGCACGAACGGTTACGGCGGAAGCCACAGAAGCGGCCGCGGCAATGCAACATATTCCCCCGTGCTTGAGGACGGATATTATACGGTTTCACTCTACAATCCGTACCCCGGCAGCAACAACGGAACGGGAATTTATGTTGAAATATTCCATTCGGGCGGCACGGATAAGGCGCCGGTTGACATGGTAAATTCGCCCGAGGGCTGGATGGAGCTCGGCACATATCATTTTAACAGCGGCGAAAACAAGGTGATTCTGCACTGCGCGGCAAACTCAATGGTTCGTGCCGACGCAATGCGGTTTGAGTGGAGCGATCCGTCGGAATCGGACGATGCGGTTGTGCTTTCGGACATTTCGGAATGTACATATTCAAAAGAAATAAAATTTGTGACGGCGCTCGGATTTATGCAGCCCGAAGCAGGCAGTCTTTTCAGTCCCGGTAAGGCGGTCACACGTGCGGAATTTGTGAAAACGGCGCTTAAAATCGCAGGAACGGAAAATATCGGGCAGAACGGGCTGACATATTTCAGCGACGTTAATCCCGAAAATCCGTATTCCGCATATATAAACGCGGCGTATGAAACAGGACTCGTTTCCGGATATTCCGACGGGTCGTTCCGCCCCGAAAAAACAATAACGTATGACGAAGCAATCAAGGTATTTGTCGATATTTCGGGAAGAAAGCCGAAGGCTTCTGTAACCGGCGGATATAAGGAGGGCTATGCGAAGGCGGCGCTCGGCATGGGGTTATCCGCTCCGCGCGGAGCAGCCGGAGAAGTCACGCGCGAGGGGCTTGCATATATTTCATACAAGCTGCTTCACGCGTCGTACCTTGAAGCCGTTTCCTACGGCGGTAAAACGATGTACCGCGCAGCGGAAACCGTGCTTGAAAAGCTGCATGATATTTCGCAGCTTGAGGGCATTGTTGACGGAAACGAATTTACCGCGCTCGATCAAAAATCCGCACTCGGAAAAAATTACATGACGCTCGGCGGAATCGAGCTGCTCGATAAAACGCGGATGGCGTGGGATTATATCGGCTGCCGCGTTAAGGCATATATAAAAGAGGCGGACGGAAGAGACGCGGCGGTGTATCTTGAGCTGTCCGACAGAAATGATATAACCGTGATTCATGCCGCGGACCTTGTGCGGACGGACAGCATTTACAGCATAAAATACACTCAAAGCGGAAAAACGCACACTGCCGTGCTCAGCGGAAACACGGACGTTATTTATAACGGACTTGCAAAGACTGATTTCACCGTTGAAACGCTTAATCCGAAGGACGGCTTCATCGTTCTGATTGATTCCGATAACGATGGAACGTGCGACACAGTTAAGGTTTTCGACGTTGTTTACGACACCGTGATGTCGCTTAAACGCTCATCCGGAAAGCTTACCCTGTCCGACGGCGTGACCGTGATTGAAGCCGAATATAAGTCAGACTCCAAATCCCTGTTTGTGAAAAACGGACGGCGCACCTCAATTTCCGATGTTAAGAAGGATAACACCGTCGGTTATGCATGTGCGGACGGCGGCGCGGTTAAAATCATTTTTATATCCGACAGCGCTGCCGAAGGCACGGTAACATCGTACGATGACGGCGAAAGGACGGCATATATCGATGAAAAACCGTATCGGCTGACGCAGCGGATGACGGCGAGTGATATAAAGGTCGGCGCAAGCGGCGTGTTTTTCTTAAACAATCTCGGTGAAATAGCCGCAGCCGACGGAATGCTGCGGCGCAGCGGCGAGCAGCTTGCCTGCGTGCTGAAAAAAGGAAACGTGAAAGGCATATCGGGCGGCTTGGAGCTTAAGCTGCTGCTTGGCGACGGAACGATAAAGGCGCTTAAAACCGCGTCCGGCGCAAAGCTGAACGGAAAATCCGCAGGCGGTGAGGAAATAAGCGCAAAAATCGAGGAGGACGGACTTATAATCATAAGCCTGAATTCAAAGGGCGAGATATCCTCGCTTAAAACTCCGCAGGACAAAACAAGCGCCGAACCCGATGACGCAAACGAATTTCGAAAAATTATTCCGACAAGGCAATCCGCTTCATCGGAGCTCCGCAAAAGTCATTCTCCGGGCGCTACATTGTCGGAAAAGACACGGAGGTGTTCCTGCTTCCGTCCGATGAAGACGCAAGGGACGAGGAATATAAGGTCGGCGGAGAAGAGCTGCTGGAGCATTATAACACAAAATATAACATAAAGCTTTATGACGTTGATTCAACAATGGAAATCGGTGCAATATCGGCAAGAGTTGCCGATTCCGTTCCGACAATCGAAAAATCAAGTCAGATGCTTGTGGTTTCGCGCGTTATCGACAAGGCTCACAGTGACGGAGAATGGGCAAAATATGTGTGCGGCTGGTACAGAGGGAAAGAGGTTTCCTATAAGCTTAAGGACAAAAAGCTCAAAACAAGCTCCGTTTATGTTCATTACGATTCGGACAGCGTTCCCGAAAATGACGATTTTTCGCTTACGGAGGACGTTAAAGCAGGGCAGGGCTTCCTGTTCTCGACAAACATCTACGGCGAAATAGAAAATATTGTTATGCTGCTTGACATAAACGCCGACAAGTCTCAGTCGGAAAAGCTTCACCTTGAATCGGGGCGCGAGCCGCTGAGCAAAACAAACACATATTCCGTTCTTTACACGGGGCGCGGATATGTCACAAGAATGCTTGACAGCCGCTTTCTCATCTGCACTAATGCGGCAGAGAACTGGATAAGAAGCATTCCGTTTTCAAACGCTGCCGTTTATCTTTATGAAAACGGCAAAGTGAGCCTTGCTGACAAGGGCGATATATCGGTCGGCGACAATGTTTTGGTCCGCACGCGTTATCAGGACACACTTGTAATTTATATAATCAGGGGGTAGGGAGCATGAAAAGGATATTTGCCTCGGTTCTGGCTGCCGCGATGGCGCTGTCGTTCGGATTCCCGGCGGCAGCGGCGGAAAGCGGAAGTGAAAACAAAATTGTGTTTTATGTTTCCCCCGACGGAAGCGACAGCGCCGCCGGCACGGAGAAAAAGCCGTTTCAAAGCCTTGCCCGTGCCGCAAAAGCCGTTGCCGAAACGGAGAAAAAGCAAGATATCACGGTTTATCTCCGCGGAGGAGAATATAAAATAACCGAGTCTGTAAGCTTAAATTCCGCAAACGGCGGCGCCGGAAATGTCAGCGTTACGTATGCTTCATATCCCGGAGAAACGGCAATTCTTGACGGTGGCACAAATATAAGCGGCTGGAAAGAACAGAGCGGCGGAATTTGGCGCGCAAAGGTTTTGCCGAATATGCATTTCCGTAATTTGTACATTAACGGGAAAAAAGCGATAAGGGCGCGTTTCCCGAACGAGGGAAGCTTTCTGACGCTGCCCGGCGACCCTGACGGCGATGAAATCATAATTGAAAAAAATGAGCAGCTTGCGGATTTTCAAAACTCTGATCCGCCGGAGCTTTGCGTGCTTGTCGAATGGATGGAAAAAAAGCTTCGGATTGCGGAATATTCCGAGAACGAAGCCCATGCAAGCGTTAAGCTTTTTAATGAGGAGAAAATGGCGCTCAGCGACGCTCCGCAGGGCGCAAAAATCAGCAGGGGCAGAGCTTACTGGCTTGAAAACTCGCTTGACTGGCTGGATTGCGGGGGGGAATGGTATCTCGACCGCACAGAGGGCTATGTTTACTATATGCCGCACAGCTATGAAAACATGAACGAAGTGCGCGCGGAGGCAGGCGGCGCGGAAACGCTGCTCAAAATTGAAGGCACGGACGCTTCGCCCGTTAAAAATGTGACAATAGAAAATATCAGTTTTGTAAATACGGGCTGGACGCGCCCCGATGAATGCGGCTTTGTCGATATTCAGGGCAACAGCATTGTTCCGAAAAATATGGAGCTTGCGAAGGATTCGCAGTACCGCCATTCGCTGAAAAAGGATAAAATGCCGGGTGCGCTTCATGTGCTTTATGCGGATAATTTCACCGTTAAGGGCTGCACGTTTGAAAACCTTGCGGCAGGCGGCGCGGTGTTTGAAGCCGGGGGAAGTGATATAACCATAACCGAAAACAATTTTACGGAAATCGGCGGCAATGCAATTGAAATCGGCGGAGATTACTACCGCGCGGGGAAAACCTCCATGTATCACAAAAACGTGACCGTGGCGGACAATTTCATCGAAAAAGCGGCTTCCGATTATTACGGCGGCGTGGGGATTCTGGCATACTATGTCACAAAGCTCACGATTGAGCATAATTATCTGCGCGACCTCCCGTACAGCGGGATTTCCGCAGGCTGGGGCTGGGCGGCTGACGAAGCCGTTCCCGAAGCAAGTGACTACACGATTCGCTGCAACAAAATCGAGAACTTTATGACGCAGCTGCGTGACGGCGGCGGAATTTACGTCACGAATCCGATAAAGGGAAACAATATTATTGAAAATAATTACATAATCGGAAATTCCAACTGCTTTTTGCCGACAAGCGGAACAATTGCGGTTTATCATGACGGAGCGTCCGACAACTGGACAACAACGGGGAATGTGTGCGAAATGTTCAAGG
>CAJJUC010000052.1 GCA_905195005.1 uncultured Eubacteriales bacterium
GCTTGCCTCCGTCGGAGAGAAAGGCTTCATCCTTGCCGAATTCGGAATCGGCACGAATCCGTTTCTGAAAATCAGCGGCAATCTGCTGGAAGATGAAAAAGTCAAAGGCACAATCCATCTCGCTTTCGGCAACAGCAGGGGCATGGGCGGAGATAACGACGCACCGGTTCATATTGACTGCATGGTCCGCAATCCCGATGTGTATGTTGACGGGCGCAAAGTGATGGAAGAAGGCAACTGGAGGATCTGAAAATGTCTGCGGTCGGGGAAAATCTGAATGAAATCAGGACGGAAATCACGAATGCCGCGCGGAAAGCCGGGCGGGCGCCGGAGTCGGTGCGCCTGCTGGCTGTCTCCAAAACCTTTCCGGCGGAAGATGTGAAAAGCGCTTACGATGCCGGGCAGCGCATGTTCGGAGAAAACCGTGTGCAGGAACTGGAAGTCAAGGCTCCCGTTCTGCCGCAGGATATCGAATGGCACCTGATCGGGCATCTTCAATCCAATAAAGCCGCCAAAGCCGTGGAACATGCTTCATGGATTCACTCCGTGGATTCGGTCAAACTGCTTTCCCTGATTGAAAAGGCGGCAGAAAAGCCGCTGCCAATGGAAACCAGCTTGCCGGAGAGGTCAGCCCCCGGCGAGAGCCGCACCGCCTGTCCGACTTTATCAAAGAGATACACAAAGAGCAGATAGGGGGCGTTTAGGATAAGCAGCTTCTTGATATTCGGCTTCATAGCGATACCTCCCTGTCCTTGTATTTTGTCTTTTGACGGTTCGCGTTAAGCTGCTTTGCTGCTTCCCGGAATGTGGCAAGTGCCTTTCGGATAGAGGGCTTTTGCTCCTGTGTCAGCTTCTTTGCGGAAAACTCCTTAAAGGCTGCGGTCAGAGCGTCCGCGTCCCGCCCCTTGAAAAAGACGAGATAACGGGGCGGCGTTTCGGTGCTGTCTTTCTTTAGGGCAAAGTCGATACCGTATTTTTTTGCCGTCTGCTCAAAGGCTTTGATATTGCCCTCGGTTATCTCAATGTTGGATAGCCCCGCGTTCTGCTTCGCAAGCTGCTTTAGGGTCTGCTTCCCGTGGGGCTGTTTTTCCTGCTGCTTTTTTGCCTGTGCAAGCATGGCTTTGATTGCCTTTTGCAGCGTTTCAGCGGTCAGCTTCGCTCCCTTGACAGAGAGCGCAACCACTTTTTCGTTGATTTCATCTTGCAATGTTTACCGTCCTCCTTTCCCGGTAGTAGTGATAGTGTTAAGGTGGTACGCCGCTTTTGGGCGTGAAAAAAGGGCGTCCGTTCTTCACGCCGCCCCGTTAAATCCGCACCCGCAGCCCGTTCAAGTCCTCGGCGCGGATACCTACAAGATACCAGTTGTCCCCGTACTCAATCCGGGTCGGCTTCCATTTGCCGCCTGTGAATACGTCCATGCACTCGCCGCAATGCAAGCCGCCGTAATAGTCGGCAATATCAAAGCGAATATCGTAGCGGTCAGCGGTTTCGTCAAAAATTAAAGCTCCTGTTTTCTGTGCCATGTGGTAAATCCTCCTTTTTTCGTTTACAGGCTTTCGCCCTCGTTGTAGGTGTAGTAGTCCGGGTCGCCGTATTTAGGCTTGCCGGATAATGCGCCGCTTGCCATGTCGTGAGCGACAAGGGAAGTATAATAGCTGTCAATGGTAGACGGGGCATTGAAAAGAACCGCCTTTAGGTACTGCTTGATATTGCGGATTTTCGTGGTGTTCTCCTGCATACAGTCAAGGACAAAGCGGATATGTTCGCTGTCCAGCTTCATAAACTTTGACTTCACAAGCTCGGCGGGGTAATCGTCCCCTGCAATACGGATTTTCTTTCTTGACGTACAGACCGTTTCAAGGATAATGTCAACAATCTCATTCAGACGGTCATGGTCAAACTTCATATCCTGCAAGAGAATGTTATACTCGATATTGTCCTTGATGATTTCCTCATACACTCTGTAAGCGTCGTTCCTTTCCGTTCCTTTCCGTTCCGGCGGCTGTGCCGCTTCGTCCTCGCCATAAGGCAAGGGATTTAGGGAATGGATAGGAATGGAATGGGTACTTGATAAATCCGTATTTGATTTTTCTTTTTTTTGTAAGTTAGTTCTTGATATATCTTTATTTAATTGCATTGGATTTTCCGACGTCGGATTTTCCGTTGTCGGGTTATCCGCTGTTGGATTTTCCAATACCGGGCAATCCAATTCCGGCGGCTGCGGCTGTTCGTAAATGGTGTACTCGATTGCGGTCATTTTGCCTTTCTCGTCGCGTCCCTGCCGCCTTGTGATATATCCGGCTTTTTCAAGCTCCCAAACGGCGGTACGGATAGCGTCGATACTTTCCCGGTTGATGTAGGACAGCCCTGCAAGGGTATAGTCCCAATCCTCCGGCAGGGACAGCATTTGAGATAACAGCCCCTTTGCCTTTAAGGAAAGCTCCTTGTTGCGTAAGTGGTGGTTGCTCATTACGGTGTAGCCTGTGTTGCGTTCCACACGGAAAACTGCCATAGCTTCATCACTCCTTTGCTTTAGATTTGTTGCGCAGTAGAACGCGGATTTTGAGGGGTAAGGTATCTTTTCCTTGCTTCCTCTGTTTTGCGTTCTGTAAGCCCGATAAATCAAGGCTTTTTTTGCCCCTACTGCGTAACATGAGGGCATAAAAATAGCGGCGTTCCTGTTCTCCCAGTGAGAGAGTGAGAAACGCCGCTGTGCGGGTCGCTATTTCATTTCTTCTGCTATCAGTTCTTGCATGACTTCTCCAAAGTCTGCCATGAAAGAAAAGATGAAGTATTCCAAAACGTCGGGGTCTGCGTCCATAGGCTCGGCTTCCTCTGAAAAAGGCAAGCCCATTAGCCCATAAAGCAGTTTGATGATTTTGAACAGCTTGCCCCGGTCGGTGGGGTTGTTCATGGTTACAAGTACGTTGGTAAGGCGGTTGATTGTTTCCATGTCGCCGCCTGTCGTTACCCATACCATTTCCGCGAACGGCTGCGTGATTGCCCCGGCGACAAGGTTTATCTTATTCTTGCCGATTTCGCCGGACGGAAGTATAATACCCTTAGTCAAAAGTTCGTTTTTCATGTCGTCCTCCTTATATTCTGTGGTGCTAAAATGGTGCCCGGTCTTACAAAAACACCTTATGCGGAGATATGACAAGAAAAATGAAGATATGCGGAAAACCTTGATTTTAAGCCATTTTCACATTGGTTTATAAACATTTGTGAGGACTTATAAAAGGTTTTGCGTCTATCAAATCAATAAAAAATGTATTTTTTCTGTCTGATTACAACTCATGCCTATTACAATATGTTTGCGTACAAAATGCTGCTTTTCATTACAATCGTCACAAACACGGGCAATTGGTGACAACCGCTGTTTCTGCTGTCGATTTTAAAAATTATATTATCCCTTTCAGGAACTTCAGCATAATCTTTCGAACGTCTAACACTCTGCTGCGGCAGCGTATTTATTTTGTTATACACCTGTCCCGAAAACTTTATTTTGCTCATTCTTTACTTTTAAAATAGTTGAGTGGTTTCCTTTATGCAAAAATCGGAATGGAGCAAAGTCCATTCCGACGTGGTAATGCCGAACCATATAAATATGTGCGCCGCAGGCACACTCGCAAAAGGTTGGTAATGAGCCAAAGGCGTTAATGAGGGCGCTTGCAACCGAATAGCCGATGCGAATGTGACCTTTTGCGAAAAGGGAGGAGCAGCGGCATATTGCCACACTCTGATTTTTACAAACAAAAATCGGAGCAAGCAATATATAGCTTGCTCCGACGTGGTGCGGCTGACAGGGATCGAACCTGCACGCCATAGGGCACAAGAACCTAAATCTTGCACGTCTGCCAGTTTCGCCACAGCCGCATAAAATATAAATTCAAAAAACGTTGGAAATACTGCTTTATTATGGAAAAATCATCGGGGACGGGATTTTTCCCGTCCCCTGCTGAAATTCACTGACTATTGTTTTACGGATTACTTCTCGTAAGAGCTCCAGTCGGGATTTGTTGTTATTTCCGTCCACTTCTCTGTGCCGTCCTCAAGACGTGTTTCCTCATAATCGTGAGAATTGGATGCTTCGATAACAGCATTATAATACCAGTCGGACTCGCTGCAGTCGCTGAACTTCGCAGCGCCGCTTGCTATGTTTTCCGTTGTTACAGCCCTTGAAAGCATACGGTTGATAATTGTAACAGCCTCTGCTCTTGTGATTGCCTGCTCAGGCTTAAATGTTCCGTCCTCATAACCCTCAAGCCACTTAGCTTCCGCAATCGCATTGATTGAGCCTGCTGCCCAGTGTCCGCTGATATCGCCGAACTTATCATCACCGCTGTAGCTGAGCTTATAGAACTTATATGCAATGGAAGCAAATTCTGCTCTTGTAATATTCTTGGACGGCATGAATGTTCCGTCGCCGTAACCATTCACAATACTCATCTTTGCAAGCGTTCCGATTGCCTTTGCGGACCATCTGTCAGCTTCAACGTCATCAAAGCTTGTTGCAGCTGTCAAATATCTGTCGCGCGCATCTTTCGTGAGCAATCTGAAGAAAATTGTTGCGGTTTCTTCACGCGTAATATTACCGTTCGGCTTAAACTGACCATCCGGATAACCGAGGATATAAGACATATGAGTGTCATCAGTCAGAAGCTTAACATATTCTGCCTCAATCTGATGATTTTCGTTAATATCCTTAAGTGTAATTACAGCCTTGTTATCCGCGTCAACCGTGTAATCCGTGTACTCAACTCCGTCAACGAGAATCTTTCCGATTGTGTAACCGGGATTCGGCTTAATTATATACTGCTGATCGGAACCGGCAGGAACAGATGTCTTACCGGAAATTGTTCCGCCGTCAGCGCCGATAAGCTTAACCTCGTAATTCTTGGCTGTTGTGTCGCCCCTTTTGTAAGACGGTCTTCTTGCAACATTGACAACCGTTACCGGATAATCTTCAATATAAGTAAGCACTTCACTGCCGGAAACAAAAGCTTTTCTGTATACCGTAATCTTTGCAGAATATTTCTCAGCAAGAGCAGAGTTATAATTTACCTTAAACTCACCGTCAGCCGAAGAATATGTTACATCAGCTGCATCGGACACAACCGCAAAGCACGCTGTGTTCGGGCAAAGCTCCGCTTTAACGCCGTATTCCTCAAGATTTTTCAGAACAAAATCGCCGCTCGTTCCGTTTGCAATCTCGATGGGAGAATCGGGAGTTGCCTTTGAAATTGTGTTCATGTCAATACCTGCCGAAGTCATCTGAACAAATCTTCTGATAAAGAGGTTAATCCAAAGATTGCTCATTGATTTGTCTGCATCGGCAACATTCATTGCAAGCTCAACTGCGCCCTTATCCGTACCATCGCCGAAAAGCTTCTTTGCGCCGCTCTGAAGAGCGTCACCCTCATATGCATTGAACACAAGCGTTCCTATAAGCTTATGCGCAGCTGCCACTGCATCGTCAGCCGTTGCCGCAAAAACATTTTCGACAAGTTTCTTGGTATTCGTAAGCTCCGTACCCGAAAGGCTGCCGAGATATGTTTTAACCTTTTCAACAACAGCGCCGGTTGCAAGCTCCGAAGTGATTCCCTGACCGAAGAAAACAGCCAGATCCTTCTTCGCTTTGTCGTTCTTCATAAACTCGTCAAAATAACGTGTATGGAAAGAATCTGCAACGGCTTCATCCCCCTTGCTTGAGAATGCAAGCGCTATAAGATTCTTTGTGCTGTCAAGAAGCGACTGTTTCTCAAATTTTTCAAAGGATTCCGCAGCTGATTCTTTAGCAAGCTCCCCTGCCGCCTTAAACAGCGTTGTATCTGCCGCATAATCCTCATAAAGCTTATTAACCGCGTTTCTGTAAGCATTGAATACCGAATTTGATTCCTTAAGCGACTGGTCAGCCGTGTTAAATTTCGGATCCGAGTCAATTGCGTCAAGCTTGCTCTTTAATTCAGCGCCGCTTGTACCGAAATCGGCTGCATATTTGCTTATGTAACGCAGCTGCATATAGTGCTTTACTCTCTCCTGAGCTTCGGCATCGTTAACAGCGCTAATATAATTGTCCCATTTTGAGGCATATGTAAACAAATCTGCATCACTGTTGAAAGCAGCAACCTTAGCTTCGATTGCAGCGAGCTGCTCATCGCGGAACGTTTTAGCCGCAACATCGGCATCCGAAGCATCAACATTCAGTTCCGTAAGCATAGCTTCAACGGTTTTCATCTGCGTGATTTCATAATCAGTCGGTGCGGCAGCAAAAACGAACTGCGGAACCGCTGTTACAGCCAGTGCAGATGAAAGCATAATACTAAGTACTTTCTTCTTCATAAACACCCTTCCTTACACATATGTTTAGTGATTAATATATATCTAATAATAATATATCATATTAAAATAGTTATTGCAAGACTTTTTTCGAAACATTTTTAAGAGCGCGCAAATATTTTCGCGTGATTTCGTGTGCAGGTTTACAATAGATGTGTTACATTCCGAAATATTCATTACGAGATAAACTCATAACAAAATATTTCGGTCAAAAAAAATACGGGAACTTTCCAAAATGTGTTATAGTTAAGTTGCCGCACCAAACTATTGAGAAAGAAGGTTCCCGTATCATATTATCGTTTGCTTGTCATTGGCACAGATGTGCCGGTTTTGCGACTTTTTGCAGACAAGCCCCGATATCCGCTGTTAAACAGCTTATAAATCTGAATTTTTATATAGCCGATATTTTTCTTCAAGCCATCCGGACAGCGCAAAAAACACTGCTGCACCTACTGCAAGTGTCGCTGCAGCTCCTATCAGTATTTTTATTTCTTTACGCATATTCATCCCTCCCAGATATCTTTTTAAGAATCCGGATTTGTCCCACGGCAAAGTACAAGGGGATATTTATTATCCAACCTCGCTGAATTGGTCTTTTCCTACCGCGCACAGCGGGCAGACCCAATCCTCCGGGATATCATCCCACGCCGTTCCGGGCGCAATGCCGTTATCGGGATCGCCAATCTCCGGATCATATACATATCCGCATACTTCACATTCGTATTTTTTCATCATTTCGCACTCCTTGTTGTTTTATTTGTTATATGCTGAAAATCATACATCGGTTTTATATTTCCCATACTTTCAAAAGCGAACGCTTTGATTTCGGTCTGTTTTGTCAAATCCTCACCGGTTACCGTAATAAAATCGGTTTCGATTACAGCCGGCGCTTCTTTCGGTTCGGACATTCTTAACTCGCCGAGCGTTCCGTTAACATACTTCACAATTATAACAGCCGCTGTTTTCCGTCCCTCCGGCAAAGTGAGCTTTGCTTTGAATTTTCCCGCCTTCAATGTCTTATCCGCTTCCGCACCGCTTTCGTCCGTAATTACAAACGAAGCTGCCGGGCGTTCTTCTTTTGCTTTATAGTAGCAGGTAACGGTCAGTCCACCGGCGCCGACGGGCTTGTCCGTCCCCTCCGATTTGACAAGGATGTAACCGTTCAGCTCCTTTGGAAGCTCCCAGTCAACCTTTGTTCCTGCCGCAGCCGGGAATACGGCGGGCTTGGTATTCGGAACGTCACTTCCGTCCTCCAGCTTATACTCGATGGTAACATTGGCATAGGTTTGCGCTTCTGTGCGGTCATCGGCCAGTATTTTGCCCGTCTCACGATCTATGACCTCAAAGCCGACAGTATCGCCGCTTTTCAGAACTGCGTCCTGAGGGATGGTGTAAACGAGCGAACAGTTGACGAGTCCGGAATCGAAGTCGCTGCCGGTATAGTCCAAGGCGTTCTTCGGCCAGAAATTAGGTTTTTCACTCCATATGGGGATGTCGAAGTCCTTCGCGGTTAAGACCTCTGTACCGCTTGCAGTGGTTGCCTTCTCGCCATTGGAATGCTCCACCCACATCCGCAGAGTTACTGTCTTTTTTTCGGAATCAGACAGATTTTGAACGATGGTACGCAGCTCAATCTGCTGCCCCTTCATTTCCGATCCGAATTGTTTTTTGCTGACGCCGCTCAAAAGACGGCTGTTTCGATCGTTCTGATACTTTAAATATCCGTAATAATTCGCCTCATTAAAAGCAGAATGGTTCTCGGCAGGATTTTTGTAATCCCCGGAATACTTTTTCACTTCCGGGACTGCAACATAGATATCAGACGGATTTTTGACCAGCTGGCTCATACGCTTGATGCCCTGGAGCTTGCATACATCGCAGAACTCAGTATTATAACTATCTTCCATAATGCACATATGGCTGGAGTTGTACATATACGAGTTGTCATAATGCGGGCAGGTATAGGTGTTGCGGAAGCCAAGCATATTCTTCCATTTCACCTTCGCCGGGTCTTTCGTGTCAGATATATTCAGTGAGGTTTGGAGCGTCCCTTCTGATAAAGGCTGCCCGGCCGTATTATACTCATCGCCCAGGCGCAGCAGTCCGTGCCCCAGTTCATGTCTCTGGGCAAACGGAGATAAATTGCTTCCCGTTGATGCAAGGATATAGTGAATGCCTATTTTCATATTGTCGTGAGATCCTCCGAAATACTCGCCGCTGTTTGTCAGGATCACGAACTGATTGATGTATTCATAAACATAATAGTATTGGCTGTATTCATCATTCGTGGAGTATTCGTTCGGCTTCGTTTTGTTTTGTATATGTGCATCATGGATTTTTTCAATAAAAGCAGGTCCTATAATGCGCTCCAACACATGATTTCTCCACTGTCCTTTGTTTACGGAAATGCCCGTTTTGCTTGCAGCAAAAAAAGTGCTGCTGCCACCGTAACCGTCCACCGACGCTGTGCAGAGTGCGTAAACATTAAAGCGATCCGCCATGCTGCGGTACGGTTCCGTTTTCAGCACTTCCCCCCACAGCCGCCGGGCATCCTCGACAAACTGTTTCTGCTGACTCTTGCTGTAGCCTTCGGCTAAGTACAGGATTACCATGTTTTCCTTATCGCTGCGAGGTTTCTGGATCACATACACAGGGATCGTCGGATTAGCGTATGCACGATCTGTAGAATAAAGTTCACTCAGCTCCACCTGAAGGTACTGATCCGTGTCAACATCCCAGTTTCCGTCGCCGGTATCACGTTCTGCACCGGAAATACCGAGAATCTCCTGCGGCTTGTTTTGCACCGTGCCGGCATATGGTTCGGACTCTGTTCCTTTGCCCTGTGAAACGGTATAATATTCAGCGTCCAGATAGAATGCCGGGCGGGCTCCGTAGTATTCTTTGTAAGGAGCGTCACGTAAAATGATCCCCCCGGTGGTCACATAGCGCATATCGTGGTTGCAGTCCGTAACCGGAGTACGCAGCCAATAGTTCCAGCTTTGTCCCGCTTTATTCTTTCCAATGTAGTAACTTCCAAGATTTTGCTTAACCGTATTGAGCTGCTTCACGTCAAGCAGAAACACCTTATCGGTAATATTTTCGTAGTATGCGCTTTCATATCCGTCAGCAACCGTATCAATATCGGTATTGTAGGGAAGATCGATCCCCGGCTCATCAATATAGCCCGCAGTGTACTCCGGGTGCGAAACGATGGATCGCTGCGTTACCGTTTTTATTGCGCCGATTTCTTCAGATCTAAAACTGCTGAGGAAACCTGCTTTCCGGTCATATGCCGTTCCGCTTGAGACATGGTCCGCATCAGGCGGATTGCCGCACAGCCAATCTACCTTTCCTGCCTCTGCGCCGGAATTGAGCCAGGAACGCATATTGCTGTCGCGCCAGTGATTGGAACCGTATTTGCTCCGCCAGCTGTTGCGCCGGTGAGAGCCTGTCTGAGCATTCGCACCGGTCCTTGCATCGTAGGCTATATAATCCTCCAGCACCCTGTCCGAGAGCATCAGCGGACCGTTGTCGTCAACAGCAACGCAGCGCCACAAGACAGACTCGTTATTATATGTCCCCAGGCGAATATAGTCTCCGATTTTGATGTTTGTCTTGGCGTCCTCCGCCTTTGCAGGCAGAACCGTCAGGCTCAGCAGCATGACTGCGGAGAGCAGCACAGACAACATTCTTTTTCTTTGTTTTTGTTTCATGTAAATTCTTCTCTCCCATTACTCCGGCTTTTAGAAAAGATGCCTTATAACAGACATTTTATTATAGTGACAATTTTTGCACTGTCCTCCGTTTAATTCTCCTTCAACGCATCATAAAGCGCAGCGCCGGTAAGCAGCTTATACGGACCGACCCAAAAAACCTCAACCAATCCGAGTGTTATGATACCGAGTATATCCCAAAGAATAAAGCTGAGGTCAAGCACAAATGCGTTCCATTTGTTGCCGTCCATCATAGATTTGCTTGTTTTGAAAGCCTCCGTTTTGTCCATTTCGGGCTTATCCGCCAAAAGATACGGTATCATTCTGTATTCGTAAGACTTGACAATACCCGGGATTATGAAAAGGACAGACCAGAGAGCCGTGTAAAGATTCATCAAAAACATAGTTTTGACATTTCTTTTATATCCTACTTTAAATCCGCTGCCCAGCTCGGTCAGATTTCCGGTTCCGCGAACTGCATTCAAGCTGTATTTATAGACTCCGACCGCAAACGGATTCGTCACAAGAATATTAAACAGTATCGCGCAGGCAGCCATTCCGGCAAGAGCTATACCCATCGCAATAAAAACTTCCGGCGAAAATACATTCATAAGGTAATCCGCTTCGGACTGTACCTCGCCGTACGAAACACTGTCCCGCAAATCGTTTATGACTGACAGGCTTGAACCGCCCGTAAGCGCCGCAAGGAGAAATGCGGTTAATACCGTTTTCCAGTAATTCCTCCTCACTCCCGATTTAGCAAAATCCTTTAATTCTTTTCTGCTCCACATAAAATCATCTCCATCTTTCATATAAACGTTCAAAACCTGTTCAATGCTTAAACCTCTGCCGGCAAGGAACTCTAAAACCTACAGCTTGCACAGTCTGAATCCGGATTGGTAAGCAATTCAAGCTGTGCCGCCTTATTACGGCTGTCTATAAATTCCTTGATTTTGCCGATGCCGGAATAAATAACGATTTTATCTCCGTATGCGACAAGTGAAGGAGCCTGCGTCAGACCGAGTTTTTTGGCATCTGCCTCGTAAATTTCAGCATCACGCACCTCGAATTCTATGCCTGCGTCCTCTAAAACAGGCTTTATCAGTCTGCAATTCGGGCAGGCGGAGGTTGTGTATAGCTCGAAATGCAGCGCTTGAGAGAGAGGTTCGGCTTTTTCGTTATGCTTTTCGGAAACATTTTTCATGTTTACACTGTACGTCTTTCTGTCCAGAAACTCCTGACTTTTTCCGTCGTTCCAGTTCTGCACCGGACGGTAATAACCGGTAATACGGCTGTAAACCTCGGTTTTGTTTCCGCACTTCGGGCAAATGCTTTGCTCGCCTGCAAGATAGCCATGGTTTGCACAGACCGAATAAGTCGGCGATAGGGTATAGTACGGCAGCTCATAGTTTTCCGCAATCTTTCGCACCAGTGCCGCAGCCGATTTCCAATCCGGCAGCTTTTCGCCGAGGAAAGTATGGAATACCGTTCCGCTTGTATAAAGCGGCTGAAGCTTGTCCTGAATATCCAGAGCCGAAAAAACATCCTCGGTATAGCCAACGGGCAGATGGCTTGAATTTGTATAATAAGGAGTACCGTTCTCGTTCGCGGTGATGATATCGGGATAACGCGCTTTGTCGTGCTTTGCAAGGCGGTATGCCGTGGATTCGGCAGGCGTTGCCTCAAGGTTGTATAAATCGCCGTATTGTTCCTGATAATCGGACAATCTTTCGCGCATATGATTAAGAACGCGAACGGCAAAATCCTGCGTTTCTGTATAGGTCAACTCCATATTCAGCCACTTTGCGTTTAAGCCTGCTTCGTTCATTCCCACAAGACCGATTGTGGAGAAGTGGCTGTTAAAGCTTCCGAGATAGCGTTTCGTATACGGATAAAGCCCCGCGTCCATCAGTTTTTCAACCGTTGTGCGCTTTATTTTCAGACTGCGTGCCGCAATATCCATCAGTTTGTCAAGACGCTTAAAAAAATCGTTCTCATCAGAGGAAAGATAAGCAATCTGCGGCATATTGATTGTTACCACGCCAACAGAGCCGGTTGACTCGCCGCTTCCGAAAAATCCGCCGCTTTTTTTGCGCAGTTCCCTTAAATCAAGCCGCAGACGGCAGCACATACTGCGCACATCGGAGGGCTCCATGTCCGAATTGATGTAGTTGGAAAAATAGGGAGTTCCGTATTTTGCAGTCATCTCAAAGAGCAGCCGGTTGTTTTCCGTTTCGCTCCAGTCGAAATCCCGTGTAATCGAATAGGTCGGTATTGGATACTGGAATCCCCTGCCCTCGGCGTCACCCTCAATCATGACCTCAATAAATGCCTTGTTTATCATATCCATCTCTTTTTTGCAGTCGCCGTATGTAAAATCCATCTGTTTTCCGCCGACTATACAAGGCTGCACTGCAAGATCGGACGGAACGGTCCAGTCAAGCGTTATATTGGTAAACGGAGCCTGAGTACCCCAGCGGCTCGGCGTATTTACCCCGAAAATAAAGCTTTCTATGCAGTGCTTTACTTCGGTATAGCTTAAATTATCCGTCCGCACAAAGGGCGCAAGATAAGTATCAAAGCTTGAAAAAGCCTGCGCGCCCGCCCACTCGTTCTGCATAATGCCGAGAAAATTTACCATCTGGTTGCAGAGCGTTGCAAGATGTTTTGCCGGCGCACTTGTAATCTTTCCGGTAACGCCGCCGAGGCCTTCGGAAATGAGCTGCTTTAAGCTCCATCCTGCACAGTAGCCCGTGAGCATAGAAAGGTCATGAATATGCATCTCCGCATTCCTGTGCGCATTTGCGATTTCCTCGTCATATATCTCGCTAAGCCAGTAATTTGCCGTTATTGCTCCTGAGTTAGACAAAATCAGACCGCCGACCGAATAGGTTACGGTTGAGTTTTCCTTTACGCGCCAGTCCGACACCTTTAAATAATCGTCCACAAGTTTTTTATAGTCCAACATGGTAGAACGGATTTCACGCAGTTTTTCACGGTTTTTACGGTACAGAATATATGCCTTTGCCACAGGTGCATAGCCCGAACGCTGCAAAACAGCTTCAACGCTGTCCTGAATGTCCTCCACACTGATTTCACCGTCTTTAACCTTCGGGGCGAAATCAGCCGTTACCTGAAGCGTAAGAAGATTGATAATATCGGGATTTTGAGGCGTCTTGGTTGCGACAAACGCTTTGGTAACGGCAACCGATATCCGCGAAAGATCAAATTCCGTCAATCTTCCGTCTCTTTTTCTTACTTTGTACATGTTTCATCGCTCCTTCATACTCCGCGGACGCGGGTGTTTGGTATATATGGAAGGACTGCGTTTTCAAGCTGCTTCATTTCCTCCGGCGAAAAAGGCAACAGGTTCTTATCGGGAACGTTACCGGAATCGACAAACTGTTGTATAAAATATCTTTTTGCTCCCTTCAGCCATAGTCCGATATCCTTCATATCATTTAAGGCGTGCAGCGGTTTGCACACAGTAGTACGGAATTCATA
>CAJJUC010000053.1 GCA_905195005.1 uncultured Eubacteriales bacterium
CAGGTCTGCCTGTTACAAGGCAGGACGCATGTGTGATTTTGTACAGGCTGATAAAAAACAAGGGAATCAGTCTGAGCTTAAAGGACGGGAAGCCTGCATTTTCCGACGCGGACGACATATCGGATTACGCTGCCGAGGCAGTAAGCGCTCTCAGTTCGGCAGGGATTATAAACGGTTATGAAAACGGAATTTTTGATCCGAACGGAAAGCTTACACGGGCTCAGACTGCAAAGCTTGTGTATTTGCTGACAGAGTTAATGTAAAAGGAGAATACCGATGAATCTTGGAATAAAAATTATTTCGTGCATTTCAGCCGTATGCATGGCGCTGGGCAGCGTCGGATTTGTAATACCGGTTGGTGCGGAAGAAGCTTCCGCCGAGAAAATAATACTTGCAACGGATGAATATAAGCTTTTTACCAATCTTGGCTGCATTGATGCCGATGCATTTGAGCTTTATGAGGACACCGATATTACAAGAGGTCAGTTTGTGAGTATTCTGGCTGCAATTATGGGCTTTGACAAAACTGATATACAGACTGACATCAGTTTTTCGGATGTTGAAAAAACGGATTCCTGCTACGGAGCAATAGCTTATCTTACAAGCATCGGAATAGATTTGCAGACAAACGGATATATGTTTCTGCCGGATAAGAGCATCAGCTTCAACGATGCTGCAATGATGGTGATTGAAGCGCTCGGGTACGGTGATTTGTTTGCTTTAAAGTATAAAAATGATAAAAGCAGAGCACTTGTAATGCTTGCGGAGCTTGACGCCGATAAAGGCGTGTCATTGAAACCGAACGGCGCACTGACAGCAGAAAATGCTCTGAAACTTTTGAAAAACGCGGCATTTACGGAAATGCTTTATCCTGAAACAGTTGGCGAAAATGTTGCTTACACAAAAAATCGGTCCGACAAGACATTAATAGGCGCCTATCGCGGAATATATAAAAAAAGCGGAATTGTTACCGACAACGGAATAACTGCATTGAACGGAAAAACGTCGATTAAGGGAAAAAATATAAAAATCGGCGATGATGTACTGTCGCGCAAGGATTTTGCGGAGGCATATAAACTTCTCGGGCATCATGTTGATTACTATTTCATAAATGCGGATGAAGCGCTTTTATATGCGTCTGTTGATTCTTTGAAAGAAAAAACGGTTACGATAGACGCATCAAGCCTTCAAACGGATGATCCGCGCTATTCGCTTACAAGCATTATATACCGCGAGAACGGCAGAACGAGGACTGAAAGAGTGAAGACCGACGCGGATTTCATTTATAACGGAGAGGCATGCAACGCACTGACAAAGGACGATATTTCATTTTTATCCGGCAGGATAAAGCTTATAGACAGCGACACGGACGGCAGCTTTGAATATGTGTTCATTGAGGAATATGAAGATTTCACGATAACTGCGATAAGTGACAACAGAATTTACATAAACGGCGGTATAATAAGCTTAGATGAATATAACGAGTTTTTCATTTTTAATGCGGACGGCTCGCCTGCCGATTCGGGAAGCATAAACGGGAAAAGCGTTATTTCGGTTTATAAATCAAAGCAGAAGACCGTGATTGAAATTGTTGTTTCCGGCTCGAAAATCACCGGAACGGTTGAACAGCTTGAGCACGGCAGCGAAAACGGAAGAGATATTTATACCGTTGGCGGAAACGGATATACGCTTTCCGAAGCTTACGAAAAAAATCAAAAGGCAGGTCTTCAGGACGCGCCTGCAATTGTTATAGGCAAGTGTTATGATTTCGGGCTGAACGCATACGGAGAAATCGTGTATGCCGCCGAAAGCATGACGGATAAATGGCGAATTGCTTACTGCGTGGGAATAGGCAAGGAAAAGGAACGATCAATCGGAGGAAATGTTGCGGCAAGTCTGATAATGCCGGATAATACATATTTCAAAGCTTTTTTTGCAAAAAAAGTGAAGCTGAACGGAGGAAAAGCGGAGGATGCGAAAAAGCTGCTTGAAAGCAATTGCTTTTTTGACGGCGGCAATCCGATAAGGCAGCCCGTCAGAATCAAGCTGAACGGAATGGGGGATATATGCGCTGTTGAAACACCCTCAAATGCAATCGGTTCGGAGTATGGAATTGACGGAGACCGCTTCTCGCTTGACGCATACGTACCTAAAAACACATTCAGGCGCTCGCAGAAAACGATAGATAATTATATTTTTGCCGCTGACAGTATTATTTTCGAGGATAATCATTTAAACGACGGAAAACATTTTGAAACGGAGGACGTTACCGCCTCAACAGTTTCGCAAATGGAGGCTGAAAGCGTTCTTTATGATGTGTATTTGTATGATGTTGACCCGTCGATGACGGCATCGGTTGCGGTGTACAGCAGACGTGAAAATATTGCGCTGACAAACGTGATGACGGTTACAAAAGTGACCAATGTACTCGGAGATGACGGGGAGTACAGAAAGCAGCTGAGCGGATATATTGCAGGTGCTCTCCGCTCCTACATCGAATATAAGGACGGCATTATTGCGGACGACATAAAGAAAGGCGATGTGTGCAAGCTGACGCTTGAGGGAACAAAGCTTTCCGATGTTACAAGAATTGTTTCAATGAGCAGTGATCCGAATCCTTTTACAAGCGGAACGGTTATAGATACAAAATGGGCGGACGTTTTCGGATATCTGTACGCTGCGGCGCCTAACTCCGTAAGCGTTCTTGCACCGCCGACATACACATACACAAAGGTAATAGGCAATGCCATGAATACCGGAAATCTCAGAATAACGGTTTATGATTTAAACAAAAAAGAGGTTCTCCCGGGAACTGTGGCAGATTTGCAGACGAATGTTATACCGGATAACAACGGAAATTTCACGCCCGATGAGCACAGCACAAAGATTTACATTCACCGCGTTTACGATATAGCGCGCGATATAGTTATTTTAAAACGATGACAGTCAGGAGAACGATTTATGATTGATAAAATTGCGAAAAAAACGATGCATTTCGAGAATCCGACATGGGAAACCGATATTGAAAAATTTGACTGGAACCCTGCAATAGCGTTGTACGGATTGTGGAAAGCATACAAGAAAACAGGAAACAGGGAATACAAGGCTTATATTGAAAGCTGGGCTGACAGGCACATCCCGGAGAATAACTGTGTTACAACCGTTAATTCGGCAGCTCCGTTTATGACGATTGCCGAGCTTTACAGGGAAAATCCGAAAGCGGAGTATTACAATGCGATGCTTAATACTGCCGAATTTATTGTCAATTCCGCACCGCTTACGAAAACAGGCGCGCTTGAGCATACCGTCACGGAGGCAAACGCAAGCTTCGGCGGTCAGATGTGGGCTGACACGCTTTTCATGTGCTGCCTTTTTCTTGCAAAATTCGGAAAAATAGCGGATAATGACAAATATGTTGACTTCGCAGTGAATCAGTTTGCGCTTCATCATAAATATTTGTCGGACGGCAGCGGCTTATATTTTCACGGATATGACAGCAATCAAAAAAATCACATGAGCGCTGTCCGCTGGGGCAGAGCCAATGCGTGGATTTTACTCGGAACGATGGAGTTATATGACATTCTCGGATCTGACGACAAAGGGCTGAATATATCCGGGCTTGCGGCAAGGCACTGCGATGCGCTGGTTCAGTGCATAAAACCGGACGGCGGCTTTGCAACAATTATAAATGATGCTTCATCCTATTCCGAAATTTCCGCAACGGCAGGAATTGCCGCCGGAATGATAAAGGCACAAAGAGCAGGTTTTCAGGGCGCGAATGATTTAACCGATATAATCCACGGCGCTGTGAGCTGCGTTGAAAGTTCTGTGAACAATGACGGAAGTATTACGGGAGTATCAACGGGAACGCCTGTGCTTAAGGATGAAGCTGCATATAAAAACGTGCGCAGAACAACAACGCTTTACGGGCAGGGACTTGCAATGGCAATGCTTGCGGAAATTCAGGCGAAAGGAGAATAATTGTGGACACAGTCAGACCGGAAAAGGCGGGGGTAAGCCCGAAAAATATAAGAAAATTCATTGAAACACTTGAAAAAAACAGACTTGTATGCCATAATGTCATTATGGCGCGCGGAAACAGCAAATTTTTCGAAGCGTACTGGCAGCCGTTTGATGAGCGTTTTATGCACAGAATGTATTCCGTCAGCAAAAGCCTTGTGGCAATTGCAATCGGATTTATGCTTCAGGACGGACTTATTGGCATTGACGATAAAATAATCGATTATTTCGGCAATTATATGAAAAATCAGAAGGACGAAAATATGCGCAGTCAAACAATTCGTCACATGCTGATGATGTCAACCGCGAAGGTGGAGCGCAGCTGGTTTGCCGCCAAGCCGGACGATCGCGTTCAGTTCTACTTTGATAACGACATTGAGGAGTCAAGACCGTCGGGAACGATTTTTCAGTATGACAGCGCAGGCTCTTTTATTCTCGGCTGCCTTGTGGAAAATCTGTCGGGGATGAGGCTTGAGGATTATCTTAACGAAAAGCTGTTTTCAAAAATCGGAATTACGGATAAACCGTACTGCCTTAAATGCCCGGGCGGTCATTCATGGAGCGATTCCGCATTTATTATGCGTCCCGATGATTTGATGAAGGTTGCCCGTTTTGTTTTGAATCTCGGTTCATGGAACGGTGAGCAGCTTTTAAACAGGGAATACCTTGAAGCTGCCACTTCGGATTTAATTTCAAATAATGACTGGGACACATGCGATGTTGAAGGCTGCGGTTATGGTTATTTCATATGGCGTACGGTCGGAAACTGTTTCTTTTTCAACGGTATGGGTTGTCAGCTTGCTGTCTGCTGCCCGGATAAGGATATGATTCTTGTTTTCAACGGTGACAATCAAGGGCATGAAGCCGCGGCAAAAAGAGTTATAATTGAGAGCTTTATTGAACTGATTGTAAACTCCGCCGAAGACGGTGAGCTTGAATCCGATGATGCCGAAACGGAAAAATTAGCCGATATGGTGAAAACGCTTAAGCTGAGCTGCGCGGCAGGGGCGAAAACCTCCGGCATAGCGGATAAGGTAAACGGAGTTACATATATAACCGAAAAAAATCCGATGGGGATAACAAAATTCAGGCTGACCTTTAGCGGCACTGAAGGCGTTTTCGAATACACCAATGCGCAGGGGGATAAGCGGCTGAGGTTCGGAATGTGCGAAAATGTGTTCGGGGAGTTTCCGCAGGAGGGCTATGCCGGTGAAATCGGAACGGTTGCAACCAAGGGAATGTATTATAAGTGTGCTGCTTCGGCGGCGTGGGTTCACGATAATCAGCTTCATATAAAAGTTCAGATTACAGATAAATATTTCGGCAGACTGGGAATTACATTCGGATTCAGAGACAATCTTTGCGGAATCCGAATGAATAAATGCGCGGAGGATTTTCTTGACGAATACACAGGATATGCGAGCGGAAAAGCGTTGCCGGATTAATAACGGAGAGTATTTATGGAAAAACTGTCGCTTGTGTTCGGAATTTCCGGCGTTGTGCTTTTTTTGCTGAGTTATCAGCAGAAGGAAAGAAAAAGAACAATAATCGTAAATGCAGTGTCGAGAGCGCTGTATATAATTCAATATCTGCTTTTGGCAGCGTTTGAGGGCGCAGTTTTGGATGCGGCGGGACTTTTATCATCCGTGCTTGCATCGCAGCGCGAACGCCCCTTTGTGAAAAGGCATTTAAGGCTTTATATAACAGCCGTGAATATTTTTGTCATCCTGTGCGGAGCTGCAGTTTACAAAAATCCGTGCAGTATATTGCCAGCTATCGGCGTGTTATGCCACACTGGTGCGCTGTGGTTGAAAAAAGAGAGAATTATAAGATTGCTGTCACTTGCCGGCTCCCCTTTCTGGCTGGCATACAATATTATTTGCCATGCCTATGGCTCCGCTATAGGTGATGCACTGACAATAATCTCGATTCTCACGGCAATATACCGCTATGACATCAAGCAGCTTCGGGCAAAATAGGCAGTAATATTTGATTTTTAGGAGAAAGATAGACAAGGGCGGAAATATAAGCGGAGTTTGCTGCGGCTCGGGTTATTTACTGAAAATATTACAAATATATATTGACAATTTCTTCGCGGGGATGTATACTAATCTTGGTTAGAGGTAACTAACTTGAGATAGGGGTGTTTTGCATGGCTAATGCCATTATAGTATGCGCTTTGGTTGTAATAGCAATTTTTTCGGTTAAGAGCTATATTAAGAAGCTGCGCTCGGGCTGCTGCGGAGGCGGAAGCGATGAAGCCGTTAAACCGACAGATACAAATGAGGAGCATTATCCTTATAATACCGTGATAAAAGTAACCGGCATGACCTGCGGCGGCTGCACGCGCCGCGTGGAAAACGCACTTAACATGCAAAGCGGTGTTTGGGCAAGAGCCGACCTTAAATCCGATTCGGTAAATGTATTGATGAAAACAAGGCTTTCTGATATGGTTCTGCGCGGCTGCATTATCAGAACGGGATACGGCGTTGAGAGTATTATTTGGAGGAAGTAACCGGAAAATTGTCGTAATATGAAAAAATTTTCAATATGGTATTGACAATCAAAGTTAGTTGTGCTAAACTAACCGTTGGAGATTAGTTAGGGCAAACTAATCGTACTACTGAAATGGGGGGTTAATATGATGCCTTTAACACTTGCAAACGTCGGAGAGGACAACATAATCAAAAAGATAGGCGGAAAGCCCGAGGTTCGGAAGCACCTTGAAAATCTCGGCTTTGTTATCGGAGGAAATGTTAATGTCATCACAAAGCTCGGCGGCAATGTAATTGTCAATGTTAAAGAAGCGCGTGTTGCCATCAGTGAAGAGATGGCTCAGCGCATAATGATATAATAGGGGAGGATTTCGGTATGCAGACGCTAAAGGATACTAAAATCGGTCAGACAGTGAAGGTTGTAAAACTACACGGAGAGGGAGCAATCAAGCGGAGAATTATGGACATGGGAATCACAAAGGGGGTTGAGGTTCATGTTCGTAAGGTGGCGCCGCTCGGCGACCCGATTGAGGTCACTGTCCGCGGCTACGAGCTTTCACTTCGTAAGGCTGACGCGGAAATGATTGAGGTTGAGTAATTTTGAAAGAGAGGAATAAATAATGGATATCAGAATTGCGCTTGCAGGTAATCCAAACTGCGGTAAAACAACGCTTTTCAACGCATTGACCGGTTCCAACCAGTTTGTCGGAAACTGGCCCGGTGTTACGGTTGAGAAAAAAGAGGGTAAGCTTAAGAAGCATCCCGGTGTAACAATTACCGACCTTCCGGGTATATACTCGCTTTCTCCGTACACACTCGAAGAAGTTGTTGCGAGAAATTATCTTATCGGCGAGCGTCCGGACGCAATACTTAATATTATTGACGGCACAAACCTTGAGAGAAACCTTTATCTTACAACGCAGCTTACAGAGCTTGGAATCCCCGTTGTTGTTGCAATCAACATGATGGATGTTGTAAAGAAAAACGGAGACAAGATTAACACGGCGGAGCTTTCGCGTGAGCTTGGATGTGAGGTTATTGAAATATCCGCGCTGAAGGGTACGGGAATTGTTCTTGCAGCCGAAACGGCAGTTGAAGCTGCAAAGCATGGCAAGACTGTTCCGATGCACACGTTCTCCGGCACTGTTGAACATGCAATCGCTCACATTGAGGAAGCAGCGCTTCATGATATGCCCGAGGAGCAGCAAAGATGGTTTGCTATCAAAATATTTGAGCGCGATGAAAAAATTATAGAACAGCTTAATATTGATAAAAGTATCCTCAATCATATTGAAACAGATATTAAGGCTGCGGAAGATGAACTTGACGACGATGCGGAAAGCATTATAACAAACGAGCGTTATATCTACATATCGCAGATTATAAAGGGCTGCTACAAAAAGAAAAATGTCGGCGGTCTTTCAACCTCCGATAAGATAGATAAGGTTGTTACAAACCGTTGGCTCGGACTTCCGATTTTCGCGGTTATTATGTTCCTTGTTTATTATATTTCAATGGTTGGTATCGGTTCTGCCGCAACCGATTGGGCGAATGACGGTCTGTTCGGAGACGGTTGGCATCTGTTCGGAATCGGAACCGGTCAGTACGAAGAGGTTGCCGACGAATTTTCCGGTGCAGCCGAAGTTGTAAACGGATATATCGAAGCGGCAGCAGATAAGGGAATTGACACAGCGGCGGTTGAAGAAGCGCTTGACACGGAAAGCGATGATTTCGATTACGAAAATGCAAAAACCTCGCTTGATAAATTTACAAAAGAGGTTAAATCAATCGGAGATATAACATATACTGTTGTTGATGAAGAAACAATGGCAGATGAAGAAGTTAAAGCATCCTATGATGATTTGCTCGACGCCGTTAAGGTTTACGATAAGTATGATTGTCAGGAGCCTGATCCTGCCGATTACGGCGTATGGGTTCCCGGTATTCCGGTGCTCGTGTCAAACGGCCTTGAAGCGGCTAACTGCGCTGAGTGGCTTTCCGGTCTTATTAACGACGGTATTGTTGCAGGTGTCGGCGCTGTACTGGGATTCGTTCCGCAGATGCTTGTTCTGTTCCTGCTTCTTGCATTCCTTGAGGCTTGCGGATATATGGCAAGAATTGCATTTGTCCTCGACCGTATCTTCAGAAAATTCGGTCTTTCGGGTAAGTCATTCATTCCGATGCTTATCGGTACAGGCTGCGGCGTGCCCGGTATAATGGCATCGAGAACAATCGAGAATGACCGTGACCGCAAGATGACGATTATGACAACAACATTTATCCCATGCGGCGCAAAGGTTCCGTTTATCGCAATGATTGCCGGAGCAATATTCCACGGCAGCGCATGGGTTGCAACCTCGGCTTATTTCATTGGTATGGCTGCAATTATAATTTCGGGTATTATGCTTAAGAAAACCAAGATGTTCTCAGGTGATCCGGCGCCGTTCGTTATGGAGCTTCCGGCATACCATATGCCTACCTTGCTTAACGTTCTTCGCAGCATGTGGGAGCGCGGATGGTCGTTCATTAAAAAAGCAGGTACAATCATTCTTCTTTCGACTATATTCGTTTGGTTCACAACATATTTCGGATTTGTTGACGGAAAGTTCGGAATGCTTTCAGAGGATCAGATTGGCTCCAGTATTCTTGCCACTATCGGCGGAGCAATCGCTTGGATATTCAAGCCGCTCGGCTGGGGTAACTGGCAGGCAACCGTGGCATCGATTACAGGACTTGTTGCAAAGGAAAACATCGTTGGTACAATGGGTATTCTTTACGGCGGAGACGGAACGGTTTACGGTAATCTTGCACAGACGTTTACGAGAATAACGGCGTATTCATTCCTTGTATTCAACCTTCTTTGCGCACCCTGCTTTGCCGCAATCGGCGCTATCAAGCGCGAAATGAACAACGCTAAATGGACATGGTTTGCAATCGGTTATCAGTGCGTATTCGCTTACGCGGTTGCGCTTATGATCTGCCAGTTCGGCAACATGTTTGCAGGAAAAGCAAATATAGCCGGAATTATAGCTGCCGCTGCCGTTTTGGTGTTCATAGTTTATATGCTGTTTAAGCCCTACAAGGAAGCTAAAACCTTGAAATAAACAGTTAAGTTTAAAACAGGGAGGAAGCGATAAATATGAAATGGCTGTTTGAGAATTTATCCACAATTATTATTTTCGCTGTACTTGCCGCGGTTATTGTTCTTATAATCAAGTCCATGCGAAAAGACAAAAAAAGCGGAAAATCCTCCTGTGGCTGCAATTGCGCAAGCTGCGCGTTGAGCAAAAGCTGTCACGAAAGAAAACGTTAAGTATAAGAAAACGGGGCGTACCGCATAATTTGGTATGCTCCGTTTCTTTTATTATTACAGGGAGATGATTTAACATGAGCATTGTGATTGTCGGCGGACACGACAGAATGCATTGCCGCTACAAAGAAATATGCAAAAAGCACGGCTGTAAATGCAAGGTATTTACACAATGTCCGGCAGATTTTAAAAATCAGATTGGTTCGCCCGATTTAATAATTGTTTTTACCGGCACCGTTGCGCATAAAATGCTGAACGTTGCGTCAGCACAGGCTGAAAAATCGGGGGCAAGTATTGTGCATTGCAATTCGTCAAGTGCGTGCGCGCTCAATGAGAAATTGAATGAAATTTTTTCTAATGCCGGTTAAATTATATTCGTGAGTTAGTTCAGTCTAACTTGGTGCGTATCGTAAATATTGTATACTAAAATGTTAATATTGTATATTGACTGCAAAATAATACTGTGCTATAATGTGCGGGATTTAAGCTGCATAATGCAGAACAAAGGAGAATTTACATGAATATTGCAGAAAAAGAGCCATGTTTTATAGCGGAGCAATGCGGTGATAAATCCTCAAACTGGATTGCTGCCGCATATTGCGATAAGATATACGATAAAAATGCTTCCGGTGATTACGTATCGGATAGTTTTACGGTTAAATGTGATAAAAAGAATTTCGGCGGCGTTATCAGACAAGTCAACACCGTTACCAATATTTTGGACGATACACTTAGGCTGAAGCACGTTTCATCAGTATACATAAAAGGAATAGGCGACGGCGGCGTTATTCCGTGGTATGATAAGCAGCGTTTTATGATTCACCATTGCTATATGACTTGGCAGGGTGAATTTCAATGGAGGAGCTCGGCTCTTTCCGAACTTGGGCTTTACAAAGCGTCGAACCATAATCCGGCAAATGTTATCAGTATTTCATCGCTCGGAAGCCAGATGACGTCGCTTCGCTATCCGCTTGTATTTATTGAGGACAGGGAACTTAATCAAACATGGTTTGTCGAAATTGAGGCTTCCGCAAACTGGTATATTGAGATCGGCGTTGATGAAAACGGGCTTCTTTACACCGAAGCGACATCTGCTTACAGCGATCACGACGGTTGGTATGTTAATCTCGAAAAGGGAGAAGCCTTTAAATCAGAGCCCGGCATATATGGAATCACTGAATCTGGTGTGGAGGGCGCAATCCGTATGCTATGTGATTATAAAAGGCAGGCATCGGCAGCTTCTCTTAAAGAGCCGCTTGTGTGTTTTAATGATTATATGAATTGTCTGTGGGCGCTCCCGAATGAAAACAAGCTTATTCCGCTCATTGATAAGGCTGCCGAGCTTGGCTGCGAAGCTTTTTGCATTGATGCAGGGTGGTTTATCGGCGGATTTGCGCGCATCGGTTACTGGGTTTGGGATGACTCGCTGTTTCCGTCTTACAGATTTAACGGAATAATTGATTATATTAAAAACCGCGGAATGATTCCGGGCGTTTGGCTTGAGGTTGACAGCATTACGTCCGAAAGCCCGAACTATGACGATATGAAGCCGTTTTTCCTTACATATAACAAAATGCCGGTCGGAACATCAGGAAGAGATGTTCTTGATTTCAGACGCGAAGAGGTAAGAGAATGCATTATGAGAACCTTTGACATGCTCTATTCGATCGGCGTCAGATATATAAAAAACGATTATAACCAGACAACAGGGTTCGGATGCGACGGTAACGGAGCTGCCTCGGAGGCGCTCAAAGAAAGTCAGGCTGCTTTCTTTGAGTTTATCGACAGCGTTCGCGAAAAATATCCGGACTTAATTATAGAGCTATGCGCAAGCGGTGCAATGCGCGCAGGCGGTGCGGCCGTAAAGCATTTTCACTTGTTGAGTACAAGCGACCAGGAGGATTACCGAAACAATCCGTCAATTCTGTCAGGTGCAGGCGTTTGTATTCAGCCGGAAAAATGCGGAATATGGGCATACCCCTATCCGTCGGCATATGATGAACGCGAAACAGACATAGGTGATGTTTTTAACTGTAAACGCAAAGAACTTTACACGGATGGCAGAGAAACGGTATTTAATGCGGTTAACGCAATGCTCGGATTGTTCTATCTTTCAGGGCATGTTGACATCGCTGACGAATTTAATACAGATTTGATTAAAGCTGCAATTTCCTGCTATAAGGATAACAGGCAGTTCATTACGGAGGCTTACCCAATATTTCCGGGCGGTTTTATCGGAATTTCGGAAAGCGGAATTTTCTCTTACGGATTGCAGAAAAATGACAGAATCCTGCTCGCCGTTTGGCGCATTGAAACAGAGAATGAATGTAAAGCATTTGATTTATCGAAGTATATCGGAAAACAGGCTTCAGCAAGAATAATTTATCCCGGCTGCAGCAGCGCGGAGTACAGCATTATCGGCGGCAGGCTGGCGGTGTGCCTTAAAGAGAATAACAGCGCCGTTTTATTTGAAATAGCGCGTTAGTGCGCAGGCATAACGATAGGGATGCAAATATAGTGCATCTCTATCGTTATTTTAGGTTTGAAATTAGTCAAAAGGTGCATAAGAAGCTCAATATGTAAAGATTATATTTGACATGCGGCCGATTGCTGTTATAATAAATTTATAATACCATATGCCGCACCGGCATGGATTGGAGAAATTTATGATCAACTGCATTGCTTCGGAAAACTCAATTACGCTCTGCTGGAAAAAAACAAACAGCAGCGTTTATAATGCCGTTATAGACGGAAAAGCTTTTTCGACGGACAGAACGCACTGCACCTTTAAAAATCTTAAGCCCGGCTGTCGGTATACGGTTGCGGTAACGGACGAATCGGGAAACGACTTGATTGCGGAAAGATGCATAAAAACAGACTCTCCGAAGAACAAAATCAACATCTGCGACAGTCCTTTTAATGCCGTTGGCGACGGGAAAACCATGAACACTGCCGCCATTCAGGCAGCCATTGATTCAGTATGTAAAGGTGAGTGCCTTTACATACCAGAGGGCGTTTTTCTGACAGGAGCGCTGAAGCTGCACAGTGACATGACGCTATACATTGAAAAAGGCGCCGTTCTTCGCGGAACTGAATATCCGAAGGATTATCTTCCAAAGATTCCGAGCCGGTTTGAAGGCATTGAAAGAGAATGCTACAGCTCGCTTTTAAACCTCGGCGAGCTTGACCGAAGCGGAAATATAACGTGCGAAAATGTGACAATAACCGGCGGCGGAACAATAGACGGAGGCGGACACCGACTTGCCGAAAATATAATAGAGCTTGAAAGCGAGCTTATGAAGGACTATATTGACAGCCTTGGGGACAAAATTGCCGATTACGAATTTCCGAAAACAATTCCGGGCAGAGCGCGTCCGCGTTTAATCAATATAAGCAATTGCAGAAACATTGTTTTAAGCGGAATCACTGTTAAAAATGCTCCGTCATGGATGGTGCATATGGTATACAGCCGCGACATAGTGACATTCGGCTGCGAATTTTATTCCCACGATGTATGGAACGGTGACGGCTGGGATCCCGATTCATCCGAAAATTGCAGCATATTTGACTGCACATTCAATACGGGTGATGACTGCATTGCCATAAAATCAGGGAAAAATCCCGAGGGGAATATTATCAATAAGCCATGCCGCAGCAT
>CAJJUC010000054.1 GCA_905195005.1 uncultured Eubacteriales bacterium
TCCGCTCCGCATGATGTGATTGTGCCGTGTGCGGCGGTGTGCAGATAATAAACAGGGGTGAACAAAGCGCTTTTGCTCCGGCTGCGCATGGCGAAGCCGCAAAACGGCAGCAAAGTGCATGTTTAGAAGCTGCAAAACGGCAGCGGAGCGGGGAAAACGGCGGCAAGGCGTGAGAAAACGCCGCCGTGCGTTAAAAAAATTTTTGGAGGTTGAGGAAAAAATGACGGAAAACATGGAGCTTTTAATAAATGAAGCGGCGGAGCTTGAAGACGGAAAGCTTGACAGGCTTTCGGCGGAGGTTATTTCACTGACGCGCGCGGCGCAGAAAATTTCCTTATATTATATATGCGAAATTGGGGAGCGGCTTTCGGAGGCGAAGGCGATAGTCGGGCGCGGCGGCTGGGGTGAATGGCTGAAAAACAAGGTGGATTATTCACAGAGCACGGCGGAAAACTTCATTAAAATATACAAGGAATACGGAAGCGGACAGATAGGAATGCTCGGGGAGGGAAATTCCGAAACGTTTGAGAGGCTTCCTTATACAAAGCTTTTGGCGCTTGCGGCGCTTGACCCGGAGAGCCGGGAGGAGTTTTGCGAAAACAACGACGTTGAGGCGGCGAGCGTTCGCGAGCTTAAGGACATGATTGCGAGGCTGAAAGAGGAAAACGAGGAATCGGCGCAGGCGGCAAGCAAAAAAGCGGACGAGCTTGAGAATGTGCGCCGCGAGGCAGCGGCGGCAAGAGAAGCCGAGGCGGACGCGAGGAGAGAAGCGGACGAGCTGAAAAAGGAGGTTGACAGCCTTTCGGCAGAGCTTGACGCGGCAAACGCGAGGGAGGTTTTGCCGGGGCTTGAGGAGGAGAAAGCGAAGCTGTGCGAGAAGTACGACAAAAAGCTTGAAAAGCTCAAAAAAGAGCTTGAAAAAAGAAAGGCGGCGGAGGAGAGCGCGGCGAAAGCTGCGGAGGCGGCAGCAGAGGAGCTGAGAAAAAAGACGGAGGAGACCGTTCGCCGCGAGGTTACGCAGGCGGCGGAGGCTGCGCAAAAAGAGCTTGAAGCGCGGTGCGAAAATGCAGAAAGAAAGCTTTCGGAGGCGCAGAAAACAGACCTCGGTGCAATATCGATTTATTTTGACGATGTGCAGCGGCTGATGGGGCTGATACGCGCGGAGCTTGAAAAGGTGCGTGCGGCTGACGCGGCGGTATATGAAAAGCTTTCGGGAGGAATAAAGGAAACGATGAAAAAGCTTTCGGAGGTGATCTGATGACATGGGAGGAAACGGAAAAGGCATTTTATGACGGCGCGGCGGTTATATACAGATTTTGGAACGATGAAGCGCATTATCCGAACATTCACGCGCTGAGATACACGAGAAATGAAATCGGCGGAGTGGATCTGACGGTTGAGCTGCTTGACCGCGGCGGCAATTCGGTCAGACGGGTGAAGTATCAATACATAGAGTATGCATAAAAGGCGGCTGCCTTTAAATCCGCTGAGTTTCCGTTGAGCCGATGAGCGTCGGGGGCGTTGTTCGGGCGTGAACGGCTAAACAGCGTCTTTGTTGCCGTTTTAAGGCTTCGCCATGCGCAGCCGGAGCGAAGGCACGTTGTACGCATTTTGCGCGCATACCGCACACAGTTGCGCACGGGACAAACACATCACGCGGAGCGGAGCACAGAAGCCGCAAAACAAAACCGTTTACTTACCGCCAACGAACGCACGCCGCAATCCTCGCCCCTGCGAGGTCGTTCAGGCATAAGAGGGCTGACCGCTGTGCGCCCAATGCTTGTTAAATTTCCGCACAACTGTCTTTTCGGGACTTGCAAGGCGCCAAGCCTTGCTGCACCCTGCAAAAACAGCTGTGTAAAAATTCCCCGGCGCATTGGGTCTGCGAGTTCAGACAGAGCAAATTTTTTGCAAGAAAAGGCAAAAGCGCAGTTGATAGTTTGTCTATCAACGAGCATTTTAACGCATTATTGCGGAAAATTTGCCTTTCTGAACCGCATAGAGGTCAGCTCTCTTATGCCGAGGGGCGCGGGGGAATCGAAACCCCCGCGTTTTTGGTTCTTTTGACTCCAAAAGAACAACGCCGTCCGCGCCCGAACAATGCCTCCCGATGCTCGTCGGTTCGGTTTTGAGCTATACCGTTTTAAAGGCAGCTGCCTTTGCCTTGTTACCCTAATTCAGCGCACACAGCAGCTCCTCCGCCGTGTACCAAGCCCCCGGCTTCAGCCGCTCGCCGTCAACCACCGCCGCCGCAATCTTCACAATCCCGGCGCGCCCCGGGCTTTCCACTGCCGCGCCGAGCACCGCGCCGAGCTTTCCCTGCACCCTCGGCGCTTTCCCTCTCGCAATCGCAAACGGCAGCGCGTCCGCCTTTGCCGTCTCTTTGATTCCGTTTTGCGCCCTCCCCGGGTGCTTCGCCATGTATAAAAGACTCTCCCAAACAAAATCCTCCACCGTCAGCTCCTGCAAAAGCGTCAGCTCCGTGCATGAAATCTTGCTGTCCGCCCCGTCCTCGTTGATGTCTCCCTCCGCAAGCACAAGCCAGTAAACCGACTCCTCCATGTTCGGGTAGTATGTCAGCACATCCAGCGGATTCTCCGCGCAGTGAAATCCGTTCTTAACGCAGTTTGCCTCCTCGCAAACGTTCACGTCCGAAACGCTGAATTTGTGCCCCCTGCATGTCAAATCCTTGTTGAATCCCTTGTATGCAATCATTTTCCCTTATCTCCCTCTCGTCGGAAACACATTGTACGGGTGCGCCGCATGTGTCTTTATATATTTGTCAATGTCCTCCTCGCTTATCCTGTAAGCCGTTCCGAATAAAACCGCTCTCAGCTGCTGCGAATAAATCAGCTTCCGCACCATGTTTTCATGAAGCTTCATCATCTCCGCAACCTCCTTGATTGTATAAAATTTCGGTATCGCCATCTCTTCAAACTCCCTTTCTGTAATATTTTTCTTTACATCTTTTCAGCCGTATGCTATAATAACAAATGTAACATTTTTTCTTTTGCCTCCCGTTGCGGAGGCTCTTTTTTTATTTGCCCGGGCATATGCCTAAACAAGATCCGCAATTCCGCATTTCAAAACCTCCGAAATCTCTTTCGCCAGCGGCAGACTCAGCGCTTTCGTCCCTCTCTCAATCTGGCACAAAAACGCCCTCGTCACACCGACCATCTCCGCAAGCTCACCCTGCGTCAGCCCCCTCTTCATTCTCAGCGCCCTCAGATTCTCTCCGATACTCATTGACTTTCACTCTCCTTTGTGGTATATTTTAGTTAGTAATTAACTATGGGAACAGTTTATCTCATATTTGTGAGATTGTCAATAGAATTATTTCATTTTTATGAGATTTTAGCATTTTACACAAATCGGAGGTATAAATTTTGTCTAATCTGTTTTGGAGTCAGTTTTATAACCTTTGCATACAAAAAGGAACAAAGCCAAATCCTGTTGCAAAGGCTTTGAGTATTTCCTCCGGGGTTGTTACTAAGTGGAAAAACGAAGGTGCATTGCCCAATGGTGATAACCTCGCTAAAATAGCCGATTACCTCGACTGTTCGGTTGATTACTTGCTCGGTCGTGCCGCTGCCCCCGCTTCATTCTACGGCGACGGCTTCACCGCGCACGATAAAGCGCTTGTTGATGCATATAAAAAACAACCGGACATTCGCCCGGCTGTTGATAAGCTTCTCGGATTGAACGGAAAACCGGCTTACGATTTTTCCGGTATGGATCTCTCCGGCGCAGCAATTGCCGCTTTCGGCGGCGCACCTCAGCCTGACCCCAAGATTGATTATTCCGCCCTCTCCAAAGCCTTATCCGAAGATAATAAGGAGTAGCTAAACTATGAGAAGATTTCTTTCATGGATCGTATTATGCGTCATAACCTTGGTTATTGATATATTTTCCGCACTTGTTATGATGTTTGGCGGATACATATTGGATCTGATCGGGAAATTAAACGCTTTTTTTCAGATTATTATTTTTCTCACAGCAGGCGGCACAATATTGTCGTTTCTCCTTTTGCCGGCGATCCGCGGTCCTGCTCTGACCGTCTGGGCGTCGGAATCGATCTCCCAAACAAAAAACGGCACTCGTTATGTTGTCTTTGCCGTTTTCATGCTCATATGCAGCATATTAAGAATATACTTCGATATGTTGCACCACGATTTTTCGCTCAATCTTCTTGTAATGTGTCTGTACTATATTCTGCTTATCGTCTGCGGTCGCGCCGCAGCATCTGAAAATAATTAATAAATTTTGTCGAAATATGTTATAATAAGGTTATCTTTTATATTGGAGGGTAATTTTATGAATAACTACAAATCGGCAAAAAATTTTATCAAAGCTTTTTCTCTCAAGCGCTGCCCCACTCTTGACGATGTAACCGCAATTTCCCAAAAGCAGGGTTTCACCGTCCGCCCTTTTCTTCCGTGGCGTGATTCCGATATAAACCTCATCCGCAGTCTTAACTGCGACGCTTCAATGCTCGGCCGCTTTGCCTTTTCCTTTTGTTCCGATTCCGTAAAATTCATTTTTGTTTTGCAGTCTCTCACGGAAGCCGAGCGCGTCATCGCAATTCTCCACGAAAACATACATATCTATCTCGGTCACCTGGGCAATAACTGCTCCGCCACCGTTTCCGAAGAAAAGCAAGTAACCGATATCCATGCAGCCATCGATTTTCTAATTTCAAAAAAACGGCGCACCGGAATATCGGTTTTGTTTGCCGCAATAATCTCCGCTGCCGTGTTTTTTTCCTTTTTTCTCTGCATTCGTTCCGCTTCCGACATAACATTTATGGTAACCCCCGGCGGAACGCACTACCACCGGCAATGGTGCGGCTGCGTTTTCGAAAAAACCTCCGCCTACGAAATACCCCCCTCCGCCGCACACCGCAATTATCTCCCCTGCTCTTACTGCAACCCCGATAAAAATTAATTATATTATTTATAAAGGAGTTTTTAACAATGAAAAAAATCTTATCAATCTTAACTGTTCTTTCTCTTATGCTCGCACAAACCGCTGCCGCCGTAGATTTCACATGTACTCAGGTGTACTATCCGATCTATATTAACGGTTCTCTCCTTCCGTCCGACAACCTTCCCATTCTTAACCTTAACGGAAGCACTTATGTGCCGCTCCGTAAAATTTCCGAAGGAAGCGGTCTATATGTCAATTGGAACAATGAAAATCAGAGTGTGAGCATTATAAACTCCTCCGCCGAGATTGCGCGTTATGCAGCTCTCGGTCTTGATCTCATGTATCTTTTCAAAGATACATATAACCAACTCCTGAATTGTCTCGAATCTATTTTAGCGGCAGATGAGCATAGCACCGCCGGGAGTAATTTAACCCAAATCGGATGGATAAATAATAGTTATGATATATTGAATGATAAATTACAAAAAATCGACAAAACAATAAGTTTAATTAAAAACGGTTCTGATGTCAGCTATGATGTGTTCCTCGAAATAACAAAATGCGACCCGGACGCCATGTATGCATCTCTATTACAATCTCGTCAAAACCTTGAGCAAATAAAGAATGCGGCTATCGGCTATTTGAACGGAAATTATACTTATCAGTATTACAGTAATATATATAATGCTTATTATGATTCAGCATCTAAAGGATTTTGGAACTCTTACGGTGAAACAGTATACAAAGTGCTTGATGATTGTTATAATATGATAAAGCCTCAAAATTAATTTCCCCAAACGTTTGGGATTTTCAAAGCCGCCGCTTCGGCGGCTTATCTTTCACTTTCCCGGAGGTTTTGCATATGAAAATAAAAAAACGCGCCGACGGGCGTTATCTCATAAATGTCCTTGTCGGGTACAGCGACAACGGAAAACCGAAATATAAAAGCGTGTACGGAAAAACTCAAGCCGAAACAATCCGAAAAGCAGAACAGATCCGTCTCTCGCTCGGCAACGGAACATATTGCTTTGACGATGGGATAACGCTTGCCGAATGGTCCGAAAAATGGATCTCCGTCTATAAAGCGAACGTTTCCTATAACACCCGCCGTTCTTACTCGGACGCGCTCCGCGTCCACATTCTTCCGCCTCTCGGCAGAATAAAGGTCAGGGATATAAAAAAGCTCCATGTGCAGCAGCTTGTCAATTCTCTTTTGTCTTCCGGTAAGCGCCGCACCGCGGAGCTGGTTCTGCTTGTTTTAAAGCAGCTCCTGTCCGCTGCCGCCGAAAGCGATATCGTTCCGCGCAGCGCAGCTCAAACCGTTCGTCTGCCGCAAAATAAAGAACGCAAGAAAAAAAGAGCGCTCACGGATGACGAAAAAAAGGCTTTCGTCTCCGCACCGCTCTCTTTAAAGGAAAAATCCTATATTTATCTTTTGTTATATTGCGGTCTGCGCCGCGGTGAAGCTCTCGCCCTTTTTAAAGACGATTTCGCAGACGGCAAGGTGAATGTATCAAAGAATCTCATTTTAAAGGATTCCGGCGAATCTGAGCTTAAACACAGCCCGAAATCTGAAGCCGGTAATCGTTCTGTGCCGCTGCCGTCCGCATCAGCCTCCGTTATAAATGATTATCTTCTCTCTCTTCCCGGAGATATTGTTTTCCCGAAACAGAAAGATTCTTCATCGCTTATGACGAAATCGTCATTCACAAAGTTTTGGAACGGAATCATAAAAAAGGTGCAGGAATTTTCTCCTGTCGGCGATGATGTAACTCCGCACCTTCTCCGCCATACATACGCAACAACACTTTTCGAAGCCGGAATTGATGTCAAAACCGCACAATACCTCCTCGGTCATTCGTCAATTCAAATGACAATGGATATATATACCCACCTCTCCGATAAAAAAATTGATGACGCCGAGGAAAAACTTAATGCATTTCTCGGCTGATTCCCTTTGATTTTCTGACTAAATTTTGACTAAATAATACCGATTTTGACTAAATAATCAGTATAAAATCACAGCACCGAAATGTACTGTGTGTTACCCACAACCTCTCGAAAAATAGGCAAAACCGCCATTTTTTCGGTATTTGCCCCACCCCGAAATTCTATAACTCTTAATCAGGGTGTCCAGGGTTCGAGTCCCTGATGGCGCACCATCGAAAAGCACTTCTTCGGAAGTGCTTTTTTCGTTGGTGTTCCATCCTAAAGGCGGCTGAAATTCCGCATCATAATGCGGTTTTCAGCTCGCAGGGACTTTGAGTGGCAAAACAATTCACAGGATTGTTTTGCTACACTCAAACTGATGGCGCACCAGTCAAAAACCGCATTATATAGCCATTTACGGCAATAATGCGGTTTTTGTTTTTGTTAAAATTCGCTGTTTGACTAAATTTTTCGTTTTTCCGCCCCCTTAAACGGCAGCATATTCTCCCCTTGACAACGTTATTGCTCCGGTGTATAATTGTATCAAATCCAAGATTGTTTAATAAGTCGGGCAATTGGCGCCCTACTCCCATGAACAATTCTTGGGTTTTATCCATGTATATAATTAAAAAAGGCTTGAAATTTTTGGCGTTATCTGTTATAACATAATCATAGATAAATGCGGCGCTTTTCAGATGAAAACGACGATTGTTATGTCTGTTCCGTCAGAAGGGAGGCTTTAAGAATGAACATTGCAATATGTGATGACCAAGAAAACGAGCTTGAAAGTATAAGGCAGATAGTGTTTGAATATGCGAGAGCACATTCCGAGCTTTCGCTTACAGTCAATTGTTTCTTAAATCCCCTTGATATGCTGGATTTCATCAGCAAAAACGGTGTTCCGGATATTGCGCTGCTTGACATCTGTATGCCGGGGATTCTGGGAACCGAAATAGCAAAAGAGATTAAAAACAAAGGCGGAGACAACACGGATATTATCTTTCTGACGACAAGCTCGGATTTTGCCGTCGAAGCGTTTGCGCTGCATGTGAACGACTATTTAACAAAGCCGTTCACAAAGGAACGGCTTGCCGATACGCTTGACAGAGTGATTGAAAAAAGAGCAAGACGATTGTTTGTGCCCGTGACATGCGGAAGACAAATTCACCGCGTTGACTTATACAGGGTGCTGTATACGGAAGCCAAAAACCATAACGTTGAGATATATTTAAAATCGGGAAAAATAATAAAAACGCGGTCAAGCCTTAACGAGATGAAAAATTTATTTCATGAGATTAAAGGCTTTATATCGGTAGGAGCTTCGTATATTGTCAATTTAAGGTGCGTGCAAAGTATTCTCCAAACCGAGCTTATTATGATAAACGGGCAGAAAATACCTGTTCCGAGGCGGCTGAGAAACGAGGTTAAAGAACAATACTTTAATTTTTACCGTGAGGAGGCAGTGAAAGAATGATACATATGCTTGCGGCATGGGCATTGCTCGGTGTTTCTCACCTGTTCTGTTTTTGGGCAATGACCGAGCCAAAATATTCCGTGCGCAAAACAGCGCTCATCTATTCAATATTCTGCGCTGTATTTGTGTGCTTTGTAACGCTTTCTTATGCTCTGCTCGGAGACTCTCCGGGATATTATGCCGCCGCGTTTACGAGTACGATTGTTATGTCGCTGTTTGTCTTTATGCTGACCTCTGCCGACCCAGCCTGTAAAAAAATTTTTCTGTTCATCAGCTATGCGGATGTGTTCAGCATGTTCGTGTGTATTTCGCTTATACTATGCAGCATTTTTCTCAAAGGCGCATCGGAGCTCACGGTTTATTATGCAAGAAATATTATAAGAACGCTTTTGTTTATCCCGATGGCTTTGATATATATACGCTTTTTGCGCCCCTATGTGAGAGCTGTGCCGGGGAAGCACCGGAAAACGTGGTATTCCATATCGATTGTTTCGGTTTTATTCCTGGCGATATTTGCATTGTTTTTGGTAATATTTCATTCCGAGTACGGAAGCATCGGTAAATATATTCCGTTTTTTGCGGTTACCGTTTTGATTTACACAGCGATTTTATGGGTTATTTTCGGCACGATCCAATCTATGATAGACGAAAGCAATAACGAGCTGATAAGCCGAAAAGCAGAGTATTTGCAAAGGCAGCTTAAAACCGCAAAGGAAAACGAGCTGGCGGCAAAAACCGTCCGTCATGATTTCAGGCATCATAATCAAAATATTGCGTCTATGCTTAAGAGAGGAGAAATCCGTGAGGCGCTGAATTATCTGGAGCAGTACAACGACAGTCTTGACGCGGCGAAGCTGAACAATTTTTGCCCGAATATCACCGTGAACGCCATTCTGAACAGCTTTTGCACAAAAGCACAAAACAACGGGATTTCGTTTTTTGTCGAAGCTGACACAAAGGATACTGCGGCAATAACCGATATGGATTTTGTTGCGATTTTATCAAATCTTCTGGAAAACGCCGTGAACGGCTGCATTAAATGTAAATCAAGCGGCGAAATAAAGGTTAATATCCGAACGGTTGCCGATAAAACCGTTATTGTATGCAGCAATCCATGCATAAAGGACATTGACATAGAAAACAATATGATTAAAAACCGGGGAATCGGAATAGCAGGAATGCTTTCGGCAATACGGAAATACGACGGCGACATCAAGTACAGCCTTGATAACGATGTTTTAACCGCTTGCATAATATTAAATTCTTAGGGATATCCAATCGGCTCCCAAGCTTGACATAACGTTTAAAAGATGTTAAAATGAGGTACAATATATTTGAACGGAGGCAGAAAAATGGCTAACAAATATGCAGGAACGAAAACCGAAAAAAATCTTGAAGCGGCATTTGCCGGCGAATCTCAGGCTCGCAATAAGTACACATTTTTTGCAAGCAAAGCAAAAAAAGAGGGCTTTGAACAGATTGCGGCTTTGTTTCTCAAAACGGCTGACAATGAAAAGGAACATGCGAAAATGTGGTTTAAAGAGCTGTGCGGCATAGGTGACACGGCGCAAAACCTTGCTTCTGCTGCAGACGGCGAAAATTACGAGTGGACTGACATGTACGAGAATTTTGCAAAGACAGCCGAGGAGGAAGGATTTACGGAGCTTGCGGCAAAATTCCGCCTTGTCGGAGAAATTGAAAGGCATCATGAAGAACGCTACCGCGCGCTGCTTGCCAATGTTGAAGCGGCAAAGGTATTCGAAAAAAGCGAGGTCAAGGTGTGGGAATGCAGAAACTGCGGGCATATAGTTGTGGGAACGAAGGCTCCCGAGGTTTGTCCGACATGCGCACATCCGCAAAGCTATTTTGAAATTCACGCGGAAAACTATTAATTAAGCTGACAAATAGGCTGCAGCAAAATGAAATTACATTTTGCTGCAGCCTATTTACTAAACAGCTATATTTTCAGAAGAGCCGTTGCGATTTCGAAATAGATAAACAAAGAAATTGCATCGACAATTGTCGTAATGAACGGACTTGCCATAACGGCAGGGTCAAACCCGATCTTGCTTGCAACCATGGGAAGCGTGCAGCCGACGATTTTTGCAACAAGAACAACAATCGCAAGCGTTATGCACACAACCGCAGCAACCATTATCCCAACGCGTTCAACGACGAGCAGCTTTACAAAGTTAGCCGCCGCAAGCGTTATTCCGCAGAGAGCCGCAACGCGGATTTCTTTCCAGATAACGCGGAGGATATCGGAAAATTCAATTTCGCCGATTGACATTCCTCGAATAACCGTGACCGACGCCTGACTTCCGGCGTTACCGCCCGTGTCCATAAGCATGGGAATACATGCCGCAAGCGCAATCTGCGTTGCAAGCGCCGTTTCGAATTTCGTTATGATAAGCCCCGTAAATGTTGCGGAAATCATAAGAATCAGCAGCCACGGGATACGGCTTTTATAAGTATCCGTGACGGCAGTTTTAAGATAAGGCTTATCGAGCGGTGTGATAGCCGCCATCTTTTCAATATCCTCGGTTGTTTCCTCCTGCATAACGTCGATAACATCATCAACGGTTACGATTCCGACAAGGCGGTTTTCTTCATCAACGACAGGCATTGCCGAAAGGTCATATTTTGAGAAATTCATTGCAACTGTTTCACGGTCTTCCGTTGTGAGCGCCTTAATGACGTCATCCGTCATTATATCTGCCATTATCTCGTCTTCATCATTTAAGAGAAGCGCACGAACGGTTACAATACCCAAAAGCTGGCGGTTGTCATTGGTTACATAACAGGTATTGATTGTTTCTTTGTCGATACCCGTTCTGCGGATGCGCTTTATTGCGTCCTCAACGGTCATTTCGGGGCGCAGGCTGACATACTCCGTTGTCATAATGCTGCCGGCGCTGTCCTCGGGATATTTCAGTATTTCATTAATCATGTGGCGCATTTCAGGGTCTGCCTGACGCAAAATGCGCATTACGACATTTGCCGGCATTTCGCCGACAAGGTCTGCCGCGTCATCCATATAAAGCTCGTCAACGACTTCTTTAAGCTCACTGTCGCTGAAGCTTTGAATCAGCAGCTGCTGCTGATCCTCATCCATTTCAACAAAGGTTTCCGCTGCCAGTTCCTTCGGCAGCAATCTGAACAAAAGCGGAATGATTTCGGACTTCGTGTCCTCAAGCATTGCCGCAATATCCGCCGGATGCATTGTTTCCAGCACATCACGCGCGGCGGCGTACTTCTTCCCCTCAATCAGCAGGGAAAGAGTTTCGCCGAGAGAGTTTTTCGTGTTCTCCGCCATAAACCTTCCTCCTTACTTCCATCAATTTTCGGAAGCAGGCACGAAGCCGACGTTTACCGAGCCTTTCGCAAAAACAAACGCGGAAGGCTGCGTTTTGGGCATAGTAATGCATTATGTGTGCGTTCTATGCCGATACTTCGTCGGACATAACTCGCACCGCTGTTTCCTCCTGCGTCCATTTTTTTCACCTCTCATCATAAATCATCTTTATTATTGTATCCCCTGCCCGGGCTTTTTGTCAACAAATATTTTTATTTTTTCATAATTTTGCGCATTTTTTCCTCCATCATGCGCTTTCTTGTCTCTGTTGCCGCTTTGTCAATACTGTAGTTTATACCGTCAAAATGCAGCAAATCGCCCTCGGCGGCATTCTTCGGCAAAATCGCTCTGCGAACATCCTTATGTGCGCCGCTTTCTTCCTCCAAAACGGCATATTCGCCCTCAAACCTGTCAATTATATATACCAACGCAAATCACTCCTAAGGCTTGCAGATTCCGCACGGAGAATATCCGTCCGCAACGGCTTCCGCGCGTTTATCGTAATATTTTCTGTTTTTTATTTCGGGCAATCCGCGGCATGAAGGAATATGAAATTTCATGCTTCGGGTGTTTGCAACATAAGCGCTTTGACTTGCCGCACCCTCCGTTACCGCGGCAGGCTTGCCGCGCGTGATTGTCTTTCCGTCGGTCTTTAAAACTATTGTTCCCTGTTCATCGCATCTGTATACCTTAGCGCCGCAGGCGGAAAGGCGGCTGAGCGCTTCGGCATGCGGATGTCCGTAGGAATTGCCGATGCCTGACTGAATCACGGCAATTTTCGGAGAAACGGCGCGCAGAAATTCATTGCTTGAAGAGTATCTGCTTCCATGATGGCCGACCTTTAATATATCGGACTTCAGATTTACGTTTTCCGAAAGCAGCTCGCGCTCGGCAGGCTCCTCGGCATCGCCGGTGAACATCGCGGATATTTCGCCGAAAGTCACACGCATTATAATTGAATTATTATTCATATCGCCGCCAAGCTCAAGGGGCGCAAGAAACTCAACTCTCATATCACCGACATTACGAACTCCGCCGACGGGAGGCTCATTCACCGTCACGTTTCTTTCGTCAAGCGAATTTAAGAGCTTTTCAAAGAAAAACGAGGTTGAAACGCAATCCGTCATAATCATTTCGTCAATATTAAAGCTGCGGACAACCGTTGCCGCGCCGCCGAGATGATCCTCATGCGGATGAGAGCCGACAAATGCGTTTATTTCCGTCACTCCGAGCGCCGAGAGGTAATCTGAAACCTCAGGCCCGTCCTCGGGATTTCCGCTGTCAATCAGCATATTTGCCTTTCCCGTTTGCAGAAATATGCAGTCACCCTGACCGACATCAATAAAATGCATCACAAGCTCACCGTCAGCTGCCGGCAGAGCGGCGCTGCTTTCGGAAGCCTTCGGCGCGGAGGTCTGCTGCACCGATTTCTTTAAACCGGCGCTGTCTTTCTGCGGCGCACATGCTGCAAGCAGCGTCAGCGAAAGCATTATTGACAGCAGCTTTGCTTTTAACCTTTTCATATCATTTCCCCTAAAAACAGAAGCGGGCGGCTTCGGCAAAATGTGATTTCATTTTGCTTTCGACCCAAAAGAGGCTGAAGCAAAATGTGATTTCATTTAGCCACAGCCCGGTAAGGAAGTATCGCCCTGCTAAACATCTTTTTTGCGAATTTCAGCGTTAAAAAAGGCTCGAAATCCG
>CAJJUC010000055.1 GCA_905195005.1 uncultured Eubacteriales bacterium
AATCAGCCACGCTTGCTTTTGAGGGCGGCTGGAACACGATTAAGCTTTATTTTATGATAGGGCTGCCGTACGAAACATATGACGACATTGCAGGCATTGCCTCTCTTGCCGAAAAGGTTGTGGAATGTTTTTACAATTCAGACAAGGTGAACCGCCGCAGACCGCCGTCTGTTCATATAAGCGTTGCAAGCTTTGTTCCGAAGCCGTTCACGCCGTTTCAGTGGGCAAAGCAGAACAGTATTGATGAGCTTTCCGAAAAGCAGCTGTTCTTAAAAAATCAAATAAGAAACAGGCACATAAAGTACAGTTACCATCAAAGCGACGTCAGTGTGCTTGAAGGCGTTTTTGCACGCGGTGACAGGCGCTTGTGCGATGTTCTGATTCGCGCGCATGAGCTTGGCTGCAAGCTTGACGGCTGGAACGAATGCTTCCGCCTTGATTTGTGGCAGCGGGCGTTTTCCGATTGCGGAATCGACCCGAATTTCTACACACGCGAACGCAGTCATGATGAAATTCTGCCGTGGGATATGGTTGACATCGGCGTTACAAAAAAGTTTCTTATAAACGAGGACAATAAAGCAAAAGAAGCCGCAACAACTCCCAACTGCCGCGAAAAATGCAGCGGCTGCGGCGCGGCATCGCTTTGCAAAACAAAAGAAAGGTGCGTTTGCTTTGAGTGATTACTATCTGTTATACGAACGCGATAAGCGCGTTAAATATGTTTCTCATCTCGATTTTGTGCGCATGTTCGGGCGCGCCATGCGGCGCGCGGCGCTTCCGATGGCTTTTTCCGAGGGATTTAATCCTCATCCGCTGATGACCTTTGCGCTTCCGCTTCCAGTCGGATATACGAGCAAGTGCGAGCTTCTTGAGTTTTCGCTTGCGGAGCCGCGCGGCACGGACGAAATAAAAAGCCTCTTAAACGGCGTTTTGCCCTGCGGCGTGAACGTTTTTGAAGTTCATGAGGGAAAAAGCAGAATGAAGAAGCTTGACAATGCTCTTTATTTGGTTACGCCCGAAAATATGCCCGGCGATATTTCGGACTTTATTTTCAGAAAAGAGATAATAATTGAAAAAAAGACAAAGAGCGGAATCAAGGAAACCGATATCCGCCCCGATATTAAAAGCATAAAAAGCGCAGGAAATTCCTTTGAAATGATTCTTTCATCGGGCAGCCGCGCAAATCTTAAGCCCGAGATTGTTATCAACGCGATGAACCGCTATATTGACGGGTATGCATCGGGCGACTGCGAATACTGCCGCCTTGCGATTTATGACGGCGGCATGGAAGAAATCAAATAATCTCATACGTTTTTACAGAGCTGTCGGAAATGACCCTAAATGCAATGCCTTGTGCTTTAAAATAATCGGCATTGCATTTTTTGTTGCCGTTTATTTTTGATATAAAGCGCGGATTGGCGCGGACAATAATTTCGTTCCCGCCTTCGGATTGTCTTAATATATCGTTTCGGATCACCCGGCTTATAACAAGCTCTCCGAATGCCGGGTGATATGGTCCGCCGGTCATGGTGCGCTTGAGCTTTTCGCTGTCGGGAAGTCCGATGCGGAGGATTTTGATGTTTTTTTCTGTGAAATACTCATGCAGGCGCGCGCATATTTCAACAGCCTGTTCAAGACTCTGAGCGTGATATGTCCCCTCGCGGCGCATTTCGTCAAGTCTTGTTCCCAAAATTACAATTGTCGGATATATCCTTGTTTCGCGCGCGCCGAGCTTATGGAATTTCAGCGCGGTAATCATATCCGTCTCATCGGTATCGAGCGGAAGTCCCGTCATCATTTGCAGCCCGAGAGTTACACCGCCGTTCAAGATAATTTCGGAAGCACGGACAACATCGTCTGCGCTGTGACCGCGATTTGCGGCTTTAAGAACGCGATTGTCCATTGACTGCGCGCCCAGCTCGATATTTTTCACGCCGTAGGACAAAAGCCGTTTAACCGTTTCCGAATCGATATAATCCGGGCGCGTTGAAAGACGGATGCTCCGAACGTACCCCTTTTTTATATATTCCTCTGCCAAAGCAAGATATTCGTTTTGTTTTTCTTTTGAAATTCCCGTGAAGCTGCCGCCGAAAAAGGCAATCTGCTCCGCAAAACCGTTCATCGTGGCAAGATGATTTTCGATTATTGCACGGGCTTCGCCGACTGTCGGTGCGGCGGCGCTTCCGCTTATCGTTCGCTGGTCGCAGAAGGCGCAGCTGTTTTTGCAGCCCTCATGCGGCACAAATATCGGTATTATCAATCAAATCAACTCATTTCCTGAGCGGAATCATAAATCCGTCAAGCGTTATTCCGCAAATATCTCCGCCTATAACGCGGTTTTCGTAAACAAGAATGTTCGCACGCGCATCAAGCGACGGAATGAGATATGTATAACGCGTGCACGTTTTTCCCCTATACGGCTCAAGATCAAATCCGCCCTCACGCTGAAGCGCATTATATTTTTCATAAACATCATTAAATTTTTCAGGTATAACAATTGTTTCCGTTTCGGACGGCTCCGTTTCGGCATCATAACCCATGCTTTTGACGATTTCCGAATAACACGGGGCTGTGCCGCACCCTGCAAGAATTAAAATGCCGATAAGAACACAGACAATTTTTCTCATTAAAACACCCCTTCAAAATATACTCTGAAGGGGTGTTCAATATTCTTAATTATTCTGCCGAGAAAGGAAGAAGTGCAATCTGGCGCGCACGCTTTATAGCGACAGTGAGCTGACGCTGGTGCTTTGCGCATGTACCTGTAATTCTTCTGGGAAGAATCTTAGCACGCTCCGAAACATAGCGGCGGAGCTTTGCAACATCCTTATAGTCAATTTCCGTGACCTTATCAACACAGAACTGGCAAACTTTTCTCTTTGCTTTACGAGATCTGTAAGGTCTGTCGGTCTTTTCCTTTTCCATCATGGCTGTAACCTCCCTTGATTAAAATGGTAAATCGTCGTCTGTTCCCATAGGAGAAATCGGATCAGGAAGCGAGCCGTAATCACCGCTGCCGAAGCTTTCGCCCGTGCCGGCTGACTGCTGCGCATCCTTTTTGCTTTCAACGAAATACGCCTGATTCACAATAACCTCAGTCGCATATCTTTTTTTACCGTCCTGATCGTCCCAGCTGCGCGTCTGAATACTTCCCTCAACGGCAACAAGGTTTCCCTTGTGAAAATATTTTGAAATAAATTCAGCCGTGGTTCTCCATGCAACACAGTTGATGAAATCCGCCTTGCGCTCCTCGCCCTGGCGGACGAAGTTGCGGTCAACGGCAAGCGAAAATGAACAGGTACTCACTCCCTGCGGAGTGCTGCGAAGCTCGGGATCCCTTGTAAATCTCCCAATCAGTATTGCTTTGTTAAGCATCTTCAATACCTCCCCATTACGCTTCCTTGCGAACGGTAAGTGTGCGAATCACGCCATCCGTAATGCCGTAAATTCTCTCAAGCTCCTTGGGAAATTCGGGAGCTGATGTGAAGTTCACAAGAACATAGTAACCTTCATTCTTGAAGTCTATCGGGTAAGCAAGCTTTCTCTTTCCCCAAACATCAACACTTTCAACAGTGCCGTTCTCAGCGATGAGTGCCTTGAACTTCTCCGTAAGAGCGTTCGTTTTTTCCTCATCAAGCGCTGCGTCAAGAACGAAAATGGTTTCATACTTGTTAATGATTTCAGCCATTTCTCTACACCTCCTTCTGGACTCTGGCCCCGCTGAGCGGAGCAAGGAATGCATTTATTCAAATGCTTTTATATTATATATCTTTATTTTTGCAAAGTCAAGCATTTTTTTCAGATTTTATTCATCAAACAGGGCGGCGGCGAAATCCGCGGCGTCAAACACCTGCAAATCGTCAATTCCCTCGCCCACGCCGACAAATTTAACGGGGATTCCGAGCTTTTGGCAGATGTTTACCACAATGCCGCCCTTCGCGGTGCCGTCAAGCTTTGTGAGCACAATTCCCGTCACGCCTGCCGCTTTGTTAAATTCTTCCGCCTGATTCACGGCATTCTGCCCCGTTGTTGCGTCCAGAACCAGCAAAACCTCTTTCTGTGCCTGCGGCAGCTCACGCTCGATAACACGGTAAATCTTTTTAAGCTCCTCCATAAGGTTTTTCTTATTATGAAGCCTGCCTGCCGTGTCACAGATGAGCACATCCGCGTTTCGGCTCTTTGCCGCATTGCAGCCGTCAAATATAACCGCCGCAGGGTCGGCGCCCTCTGTCAGCCTTACAATCGGCACATCGTTGCGCGCCGCCCATATTTCAAGCTGATCCGCCGCCGCTGCGCGGAAGGTGTCCGCCGCTGCAAGAACAACCTTTTTTCCCTCGTTTTTCAGCTTGTTGGTAATTTTTCCGATTGTTGTTGTTTTTCCGACGCCGTTTACGCCGATTACAAGAATAACCGCCGGTTTTGTTTCGAGATGCAGTGCACTGTCCGCGCTTGACATGATTTCCGAAATTATGGCGCGAAGCTCTTTTTTTGCCGCTTCACCGTCCGATATATGCTTCTCGCGGACGCGTTCGCGCAAGCGGTCAACGATTTCCGCCGATGTAACGCCGCCGATGTCTGCCATAATCAACGCTTCTTCAAGCTCATCGTACAAATCATCGTCAAGTTTTTTAAAAACGCTGAACACGTTATCAATTTTTTCGTTAAAGGAATCACGCGTTTTCCCGAGCCCTGCCTTAAGGCGCGCAAAAAGTCCCTTTTTTTCCTCTGCCATGATATTACCTCCGTCTATTCTTCGAGCGCAACGTCCTCAAGCTTCATTGAAAGCAGTCTGCTCACGCCGCGTTCCTGCATTGTAACGCCGTAAAGCACGTCGGCAGCCTCCATTGTGCCGCGCCTGTGCGTTATAACAACGAACTGCGTCGAATTTCCGTAATTTCTGATATAGTCGCCGAAACGGTAAACATTTTCATCATCAAGCGCAGCCTCAATCTCGTCGAGCACCAGAAACGGCGCCGGCGAAACCTGAAGCAGTGCAAACAAAAGTGCAATAGCCGTCAGCGCGTGCTCGCCGCCCGAAAGCAGCGTCAGATTCTGAAGCTTTTTGCCCGGCGGCTGCACCTCGATTTCAATCGGGCTTTCAAGTGTGTCTATCGGGTCGACAAGGCGAACCTCCGCCTTTCCGCCGCCGAACAAATCAACAAAGCTTTTTCCGAAATTCCTGTTGATTATAACAAACTTTTCCGCAAACTGCTCGCGCATTATGTTCATCATTTCACCGATAAGCTTCTGCAAATCAGCCTTTGCTTTTTCCATGTCACTGACCTGTGAGCTGAGAAATTCGTACCGTTCCTTTACATCCTTATATTCCTCAATCGCGTCAACATTTATGTTTCCGAGCGATTTAATCGCGCTTTTAAGTTCCGAAATGCGTTTCTGCGCCGCAGGAAGAGACCCGATGTCTTTTTTAAGCTCCATCGCGCTGTTGTATGTCAGCTCGTAATCGTCCCAAAGGCGGCTTGCCGCGTTTTCAAGATCCTCATCGATTTTATTCTTTTTCGATTCAATCCTCACAACCTCACTTTGAAGAATAAGGATTTTATCGTTCATTTCCTTTATCTGCTCACGCAGCGTTTCAAGCTCGCTGTCGCTTCCGCTTCTGCCGGAAAGATACGCCTGAATTTCATCGCGAACGGACTGCACTGCCGCAGCGCACTGTGCCGCGCGCATATTATTCTGCTCAACCTGTGCGTTAAGAGCCGCGATTGCATTTTCTTCATTTGCTATCTGCGATTTTCTTTCGTCAAAATCGCTCTTAGAATTAAGTATGCTCTGCATCACGGATTCAATACGCTGCTGTGCAAGCTCGGTGTCCTTTCGCGCATTGTTAATCTGCATTTTTTTGTCGATTATTTTAACGGAAAGCTCTTCGCGCTTCACAACAACCGTGCGCACAGCGTTCTGCCTTTCGGAAATCAATTCTTCGGCGTGTTCTATAAGCTCGTCCGACCCCTCGATAACCTCGCGCAGCTTGCGTTTTGATTCGTCCGTGTCGGTCTGCTGCCCCGAAATCTGTTCCTTTTCCTTTGAAAATTTGTCAAGGCGTTCCTTCGCCATTTTAAGCAGGCTTTCCTTCATTTCATGCTCGGCTTTAAGCTTGTGTTCATCGTTTTCGCAGCGCGAAAGCTCGGCGCGGAGCTTGTTTTCCGCATCACGCAGCCCGGCAAGTCTGTCCGTAAGCGAATCGATTTCGGCGTCGATTTTTTCCGATTCGCGGTTCAGCTCATCGCACTGCTTTGCAAGCAGCTCGATCTCGTCATTTCTGCCCAAAAGCGCCTGAGCGCGGTTCGTGCTTCCACCCGTAACGCTTCCGCCCGGCTGCAAAAGCTCGCCGCCGAGTGTTACAATCTTAAATTTATAATGAGTTGCGCGTGCAAGGGCGATTGCATTGTCCATGTTATCCATTATCACGGTTCTGCCCAAAAGGGCGTCGACAACATTGCGGATTTTATCATCAGCCGAAACAACATCGCAGGCAACTGCAACCGCGCCGCGGTTTTTCATTATGCGCTCCTCGTTGTCGAGCCGCCGCCCCTCCTGCGAGGTTATGGGCAAAAACGTCACTCTGCCCAGGCGTTTTTCCTTAAGGTATTCAATCGCCTGCTTTGCGTCCTCCTCAGTATCTACAACAATATTTTGCATTGCATTTCCGAGTGCGGTTTCAACAGCCGTTATGTATTTCTTATCCGTGGAAACAAGCTTACTGAGAACGCCGACAAGCTTTCCGCGGTATTTCCCCTCGCTCTCTGCTTTGAGAAGCTCGCGCACACCGCGCGCATAGCCCTCGAGTCCGCGCTCCATCTCAACAAGCATTTTGCGCCGCCCCTGCTTTTCTCCGTAAGCCGAGGAGATTTCGTTATACTTGTTTTTCAGCTCGGATATTTTCTGACTGTCTGCCTGCTGGTCGCGGCGGATATTGAAAACATCATCCCCTGCTTTCTGCGTTTTGATTTGCGCGTCGGTGCATTTTCCGTCAAGCGCCGAAAGCTCCGCCGTCAGCGTTCTTATATCATCGGCTGCCGAAGCAATGTCAACCTCAACCGAGAACCGGCGTGTTTCGATATTTCTTGTTACAAGCTCAATGCTTTCGATTCTGCTTTGCGCCTCCGCCTTTTTCTGGCGGAGGGAGATTGCGTTTTCGCGGGCTTCCTCAAGCGATTTGTTTTTCGCCGCAAGCTCTCCCGAAAGCGCGCGGTCTTCGCCCTCAAGCGCGGCAAGCTCCGATTCCATGTCATTGCATTTTATTGAAAAACCGACCTTTTCCTGTTCGATTTTCTTCTTTGTTTCGCGCAGCTCATCCTCGCGCTTTGACCATCCGGCAAGCTCGCCTTCAATGCGGACGATATTCGTTTTGTGGTTTTCAATATTGTTTTCAAGCAGGGCGCGCTCATTTTCAACAGCCGCACCCTCGCCCTCAAGTTTTGAAAGGCGCTGCCGCTTTTCTTCGATTTCTCCGTCTGTTTCCTTAATCGCGGCATACAGCTCGTCACTTTTTTTATTGCCTTCGTCAAGCGCCTGCTTTGCACTTTCAAACTCCGCCGCTGCGTCGGCATATATCTGCCCCGTTTTCTTTGCGTCTGCCCTTTTTGCGTCAATAATTTCAAGCAGGGCGCTTATTTCAATTCCCTTAAGCTCTTCTCGCAGGTCAAGGAATTTAATCGCTTTTTCGCTCTGCCTGCGGAGCGGCTCAACGCGATCCGTCAGCTCCGAAAGAATGTCACGCACACGCGTTAAATTGTCTTCCGTGTGTGCAAGCTTGCGCTCCGCTTCATTTTTTCTGTAGCGGTATTTTGATATTCCGGCAGCCTCCTCAAAAATCTGGCGGCGTTCGTCACCCTTTGACGAAACGATTTCCGCAATCTTTCCCTGGCCGACAATCGAATAACCGTCTCTTCCCAGACCCGTGTCCATAAACATTTCGTTAATATCCTTAAGCCTGCACGGATTACGATTTATCAGATACTCACTGTCACCGCTGCGGAAAACACGCCTTGTCACCTCAACCTCGTTGTAATCACATTCGAGAAAGTGCGTTGAATTATCAAGCACAAGCGAAACCTCCGCATACCCGAGCGGCTTGCGCTTCTGCGTTCCGGCAAAGATAACGTCCTCCATTTTGCCGCCGCGCAGCGTTTTCGCGCTCTGTTCGCCCATAACCCAGCGGATTGCGTCCGATATATTGCTTTTTCCGCTGCCGTTCGGCCCGACAATTGCCGTGACCCCCTGATGAACTTCAATAACCGTCTTCTCGGCAAATGATTTGAAGCCTTGCAGCACAATCCTTTTCAGGTACATTTTTTCACCGTCTTTTCGTTTGAGCCGCCGTTTTTCTTTTCTGCGGCTCTTTTTTCACAATATCATAAATTGTATCATATTTCGGAAAAGATTGCAACCGTTCTTTTTTATATTGCAGGAAATCTTTTTTAATTGGCAGAAAATTGCGTTGAATGCAGTAACGAAAAATCAAAATTACTATGTTATTTTGTGCCTGCAGGCAAAGCTTCTGCAGGAAGTTTTTTTAAAATACCGTACTTTTAAATATAAATCGGGGGATTGACTGCCGCGGGTTAATTATGTTACAATACAATAAAGAATCAGGCAACATAAATTGGATAAAAGTAATATTATTTAATAAAAATTTAAGATAAGGTTTAGCGATTTTCAACCTCGGTGGTTTATTATATGACTGTAGGGTCCTACAGGGGGTGATTTTCCCTGTAAACGGCCGGTATCGGCAGAAAGGAAGGATTATAATATGAAATTAAACAAAAAATCAATCATCGGATTATTTCTCACGGGGGTGCTTATTTCCGGAACGGTCGCTTCGGCTGATGTGCTTATAGGCGACGGCTACAACGGGGCTAAGCAGGCGCTCAAGCGCACAACCAAAACGCTTTCAAAAGATGCTGACAGCTTTACGGCAGCGTTCAGCTACGAGATTAAGTTTGACGGCGAGCTCCGCGCAAGCGAATCAAGCGAAAGCAAGTATGACATTAAGTCTCAGAAAAGACTGGAACAAAGTACATCTTACGGGTATAAAGACGGTGAAAGCTCCTCTTTCCGGTATGAAGATTCGAAAAAATCAATTTCATACTACAGCCGGGATGATTCGTACTATCAGTCAAATTTCTCCGGCAATGATGAAAGAAGCGTTGGCTTTGCGGATCCCTTCGATGATGATATTTCAAAGGACGCCGAAAAGGTTATTGACGCTTTCGTAAGCAATATGAAAGATTATGTTCAGACCAAAGACACCGCGGACGGCGGCAAGCTTTATTTCGGAAGCGTTGACAGCAGCCAGATGCCCGTGTTTGCAAATGCGCTTACCTCATTTGTCGCAAAGTATACGTTGCTTGACGAATACAACTGTGAGAATATGGGTATTCCCAAGCTTGACGGAAGCCTTTACTGCAGCGAGGCATCGGGGAAAATATTGCAGAACGGGGATGGGCTTCTTGACAGCATTATCGGAACGGCATCTCTCATCGGAACGGAAAAAGGCGGCAATGAGCATACAATTGACTTAACTTTTTCAATCAAATTTTCGGACATTAACAACACAAAAATAAAAGAACCGGATGTTGATGAAAGCAAGCTGACGGTTTATGATGAAACGGAGGACGATTTGCGCTATCGCCTTACCGATGCCAATATCGGAACATACCGCGGCAATATGACGGTAAGAAACAACAATTCGTTTGAGAAGCTCGGCGATGTGCAGCTTGATATTTTATCCGTTTCGGATGATGGAAAAACGGCTGATGCACATATCGTTATAAACGGCTCCGACAGCATTGACAGTGACATAACGCTTAAAAGAGCTTCGGAGGACAAATATGAAACGAATTACCGGTTTGAGTACACATCGGCAGATGGCGAAGCTCAGCACGGACTTGTTGAATTGGATACATATATAGGGCAACACGGTGCAAACATGTTTATTCATTTAAATGTTCAAATAGAAGACAACAGCGATAACACAGTCTTTGGTTGGAGCAATTCAAATGCTCCCGGAAGTACGATTCTGGTTTCGAAAATATTTGACTGATTTAGGCGGCTTTTGCGGGCAGCGGCGGATTTTCCGCCGCTCCCGTGTTCTGCCGGAAGGAGGAACTGAATGGATAAGGCAATAATGGTGCAGGAGCTGTGCAAAAAATATAAAAACGGACGCGGAATCGAAAATGTTTCCTTTGATGTTGATGAAGGTGAAATTTTCGGATTTCTCGGGCCGAACGGCGCAGGAAAAACAACGGCGCTTAAAATTCTCACCGGACTTATAAGGGCGGACAGCGGAAGCGCGTGCATATTCGGACACGATATTGCGGACGATTACGAAAAAGCCATGGCGAACGTCGGGGCAATTATAGAAGCGGTTGCCCCCTTCCCTTATCTGACGGCATATGAAAACATGTGCGTTGCCTCACGCTACTACGATGGCGTGACCGATGCAAGAATTGACGAATGCCTTGAAAGCACGGGAATTCTTAAATTCAAAAACGAAAAAGCAAAGGGATTTTCACTCGGAATGAAGCAGCGGCTCGGAATTTCGATGGCGCTTATATCGAATCCGCGCGTGATGATTCTCGATGAGCCGCTTAACGGACTTGACGTTGAGGGCATGGTTGAAATGCGGACGCTGATTCAAAGACTTTCAAAGGAGAATAAAACTTCTTTTCTGATTTCAAGTCATCTGATACATGATGTTGAACTGACATGCACCAAAATCGGAATACTCTACAACGGTAAAATGCTCGGTGTGGATTATACCGATAATATACTGATGAATTATTCATCACTCGAAAACTATTATCTGAGCGAGGTGGATTTAAATGCACAACCTTAAAGCTGCTTACATTAATGAGCTTTACAAGCTTTCAAAAAAGAAAAAGCTTGTTGTTGCGGCTCTTCTATGCCTTGCAATAATTGCCGTTGCAGCGGTTATAACATGCACGGTAAACAATTTTATGGGAATTAATCTGACGGGAAATTATGAGTTTTCCGTGATGGTGCTGCCGGTCTTTCTCAATATTGTCATACCGCTCTTTACAATATTTATATGCATCGACATGTTCTGCGCGGAATACAGCTCCAATACCATGAAAACGGCGCTTTTATCGCCTGCGTCGCGCCTGAAAATTTTCTGTGCGAAAATCGGCGCAGCGCTGACGGTTATCGCCTCCATGCTGCTGCTTATAATGTTTTCATCTTTTATAGTTTCAATTTTTATCAAGCACACTCATTTCAGCTTTATAAAAATATTGATTTCGTACATAATTTCGATGATTCCGCTGACGGTTATATGCCTGCTCGCCGTGCTTGTTTCGAATCTTATGAAGGGCAGCGGCAGCTCGTTTCTCGTTTGTGTTATAGCGCTTCTTGCGTTCAAAGCGTTTGAAGTGATTTATCCCGCCGCGTCGTCGTTTTTCTTCACGTCGGGAATTAACATGTATGTACTTATTAATGCTCGGCTGGTCGGAATTGCAAAAGTAATCAGGCTTATGCTGATTTCGGTCGGATATATTATAATGCTCTTTGCCGGTGGCTTTGCGCTTTTCGAGAGCAAGGAAATATAAGTCTCAGGGTGTGATTAACTATGAAAAAAAAGCTGTTTGCATACGGAATATATATGCTTGGAATCTCCTCGGTCATTTCGGCGCTGATTGTCATATGCACATCGTCGCTGCTGCTTGCTTCAAAGGATATCAAGTATAAAAACGGAGTGGTTGAATCCGAGGTTATCGTCATGCATGACGGAAAACAGGTTTATGCAACGCATAACTATTCCGAGATTCAGCTGCAGAATATTCTGCTTACCGCGAAAAACGGCTCTCTCACCTACCGCGAAAACGGGGTCATCTACAGGGTATCACAACAGACATATAAGGACGGAGCAATTTTGCTTCGTCTTTCGCCGGTTATTGATATCGGATATGCGGAAAAACTTATATTTGTCTTGTATGCAGCTTCATTTGTAATAATATATATTCTTGTGCTTTTGCTCGTTCTCAGACGGATAGGGCGCGGCATTGTTCAGCCGCTCGAAACGCTCACCGAGCACACGCGGCTGCTTGCATCGGGCAGCTTGGATGAAAATATTCCCGACGAGGGAGTGAGCGAAATCAATGCCCTCGGGAAAGAAATTGAAACGCTCCGGCTAAGGCTGAAAAAAGAGGTATATCAAAACAAAAAATCAGCCGACAGCCGAAAATTTCTGATATCAAGCATGTCGCACGATTTAAGAACGCCGATAACCTCGCTGCACGGTTATCTTGAGGGGATAATCGACGGCGTTGCAGACTCGGAGGAAAAGCGCGGATTATACGTTCGCAAGGCGCTCGAAAAGGTTGATTTGATTAACAGAATGATAGGCGATCTTCTGCTTTATTCCAAGCTTGACCAAAATCAGATAGAATTTCACTGCACCTATGTCGATATTGCAAAATATCTTGAAGCTTTTATGCTTGACAGCAAGCTTTATTTCAGCCGCGGTCAGAAAAAAATAACGTTCGAAAATGAATTGCAGGCGAATTATTCGGTTTATATCGACGTTTCGCAGTTTGACAGGGTTATGAGCAACATCACATCAAACGCATACAAGTATATTCCCGAAAAAACAGGGCTTGTCCGAATAATGCTCCGCGAAAATTCGTCCGGCGTCATAATCGAAGTGCACGACAACGGCTCGGGTATAAGCGCAGAGGATCTCCCGAAAATATTCGACCGTTTTTACCGCTGTGAAAAATCGCGTCAGATAAAAGGGTCGAGCGGGCTCGGACTTGCGATTTCGAAGCAGATTGTTGAAAATATGAACGGGCGCATCTGGGCTGTCAGCAAGGAGGGCGCAGGAACTTCGATTATGATAACATTCAAAAAACACTTAATGAAAGGGGCTGAGGCTGATGGCAGCCGAAACGAAGAAAATACTGATAATTGAGGATGACTAAAGCATTGCGGAAATCCAAAAGGATTATCTTGAAATGAGCGGCTACAGCGTTGACTGCGCATATGACGGAGAGAGCGGAATACAGAAATATATTTCCGGGCAGTACAGCCTCATAATTCTCGATTTGATGATTCCGAAAATGAGCGGTTTTGAAATTCTTGAAAAAATCGGATATGAGGAAACTGATGATGAAAAGGCTGCTGATTTTTTGATCATGAATACCTGTACTGTGCGTGAGAATGCAAACCAGAAGGTATACGGTCATTTAGGAATGTACCAGAGCAGAAAGAAGAAAGCACCTCACCGTATGATTGCTATCTGCGGCTGTATGATGCAGGAGCCAGATGAGGTTGCAAAGATTCGCAGCAGCTACCGT
>CAJJUC010000056.1 GCA_905195005.1 uncultured Eubacteriales bacterium
TCATGTGAATCCCGACTGGGACTGCTTCGGCAGCGCCATGGCGCTGCGCACGGAGCTGCGCGGCAAGGGTGTGAAATGCGATGTTTTCACGGATGCGCCGCTTTCGTTTCATCTGAATTTTATGGAAACGGACGTTATTGAATATTCGGAGGACTCCCCCGCTCCCGATTACGATTGCTATTGTATGATTGACGTCAATTCAGCTGATCGGATCGGCGGCTGGGGAAAGTTTTTTCAGAGCAAGGAGGACACTGTTTGCATTGACCATCACATCATGCAAAGCTGCCCTGCGCGGCTGAGCCTTGTTGACCCGTCTCGCAGCGCTGCCGGCGAGCTTGTTTATGAGCTTATCGCCGCCTCGGGCGAAAAGCTTACAAAGCAGGCGGCAGCGTATCTTTACTGTGCCATTTCGTCCGACACAGGCTCGTTCAGATATGCAAGCGTCACACAAAGGACGCTTGAAATCGTTATTGAGCTGATGAAAACGGGGATTGACACTGCCCGTCTTTGCAGCATGCTTTACGAACGCAAAACACTTAAACAGCTCAAGCTTCAGGGAGAGGCTATCTCGCGGCTTAAGCTTTACGGCGGCGGAAAAATCGGAGTTGCCGGCATTGACCGCGCCGTTATGGAAAAATATGATGCAAAAAAATCTGACACGGAATTTCTTGCCCAGCTTCCGCGGATACTTGACGGCGTTATAATCAGCGCGTTTTTCACGCAGCTTGAAAACGGCGATGTCCGCGTGAATCTCCGCTCGGACGGTGATTATAACATTGAGCCTGTTGCGCGCCTGTTCGGCGGCGGCGGTCACAAAAAGGCGGCAGGCTGCACAATAAAAGGCGCTTCGTTTGAAGAAGCGGAGCAAATGGTTGTAACGGAGCTTTTGAAGCTATGAATGATTTTAACGGAGTAATTATACTTAACAAACCGCGCGGCAGCTCATCGCACAGAATGGTGAGTATTGCTCGCCGCGCTCTCGATATGAAAAAGATCGGGCACACAGGCACGCTTGACCCCGGCGCAACGGGGGTGCTTCCGATTCTTGTCGGAACGGCAACGCGCGCGTCCGATCTCCTGACCGCGCAGGACAAGCGCTACCGCGCAACCGTGCTGCTCGGAACCGTTACCGACACGCTTGACACCGACGGGAAGGTTATTGCCGAAAATCCCGTTAATGCGGCGGAGGCGGACATTCGCCGCTCCGTATCGGCCTTCGTCGGTAATATTGAGCAGCTGCCGCCGATGTTCAGTGCGGTTCAGGTCGGGGGGCAGCGTCTTTATCACCTGGCGCGGCAAGGGATTGAAATCGAGCGCAAGCCTCGCAGCGTTACAATATATTCAATCGATATCCTCAGCATTGATATCCCGCGCGTCACAATCGACGTTCATTGCAGCAAGGGAACATATATAAGAACGCTTGCCGCGGACATTGGTGACAAGCTCGGCTGCGGCGCTTGCATCGAATCACTCACGCGAACGCAAAGCGGAGATTTTCTGATTGAAAATTCCGTAACTCCGGAGCAGCTTTCCGCACTTTCCGAAAAAGGAGAAGCAGAAAGCGTTATTATCCCGACGGACAAGCTTTTTCCCGATTATGAAGCCGTGCATCTCGATAAAAAACGCGCTGACAGGGTAAAAAACGGCGTTCCGATTTATTTCGGCGGCAAGGATTTCGGACAAAAGCTCAGAATCTATGATGAAAACGGTAATTTTATCGCACTTTCCGAGGTTTCCGAAACGGACGGACGAAAGTGCCTGAAACTTATAAAGGGGTTTTACAAATGACAGCTGTTCAAAGCAGCATTGCACTCGGATTTTTTGACGGAGTGCATACGGCGCACCGCGCAATAATCGAAGCCGCAGTCCGCAAAGCCGAAACGCGCGGTCTGCGCCCCGTTGTGCTGACATTTGACAAAGCGCCGTCCGAGGTGCTTTTCGGCTCAGCTCCTCCGTATATCACAACGCTTGAGGAAAAAGAGAGGCTGATAAATGCCTTGGGTGCGCAGATGCGCCTGATGCATACAAGCCGCAGCCTTTTGTCCATGACGGCGGAGGAATTTGCCGAAAAAATACTGGTTCAAGAGTATAACGCCGCGGAGGTAACGTGCGGATTCAATTACCGATTCGGAAGCGAAGGATGCGGCGACACGCAGCTTTTGACAAAGCTCGGAAAAAGGTTCGGATTTAACGTCACCGTTATCGGCGAGCGCATATCAGGCGGCGAAACGGTGAGCTCAAGCAGAGTACGCATGCTTATTTCAAGCGGCAGAATTGAAGAAGCAAACATTCTCCTCGGAAGAAACTTTTCAATTTCGGGAATGGTTGAGCATGGCAAGCGGCTCGGGCGGACAATAGGTTTCCCGACCGCGAATGTGTACCCTCCGAATGGCGCGCTTCTCCCGATGAGCGGAGTTTATGAAACAGTTGTTGATATAAACGGCGAAAGACTGAGCGCCATAACAAACACGGGCACAAATCCGACCGTCGGCAAAGAAACGCTGCGGACGGAAACATATATCCCCTCCGCCGATATTGACCTGTACGGCAAGCGGATAACAGTTGAATTTGTCCGCTTTATCCGCGCTGAGAAAAAGTTTTCCGATTTGGAGGCTTTAAAACGGCAAATTCGCGAGGATCTGAACGGAATTGCGGCGTTTAACAATAAAAAAATATAATGAAAATAATCATCAAAAATATTTTTCTTGACAAACGCAGACAAAAAGCGTATAATTGAATCATAAAATTAATGAGGGGTTTTAAGCTCATGTGTTCATTTGGTTTTGCAGCTGTTATATCTGTCATTATCGCTATAATTATTCTAGACATTATCGGTCTTAATAAGAATAGCGCTTTTTGTCGTATATAAACTGCATTAATACCGTTTCGGGATTATTTATGAGTTTTTTAATGCTCGCGGCAATCAGTGCTGCGGGCATTTTTTGGTATAGGCGCATATGTTCGAGTCTGTTATGCCTAAACCTTTCAGAATATCAAATGTATGGAGGAATACGAAATGAGGAAAATTGAAATTGCCGACATTACACTTCGCAGCGGAGACGACTATTCCCTTAACTTTAAGGAAAAAGTCGAAACAGCAAGGCTTCTTGACAAACTAAATGCAGACGTTATCGAAACGGCAAGACTAACCGGCGGAAAAACGGATATCGTGTTGCTCCATACAATTTCCGGTATTGTAAAAAACAGCACGGTATGCGTTCCGGTTTCGGTTGACGAAAACGAAATTGAAGCCGCTGCAAAAGCTCTCCGCGGCACGCCGAAGGCTGCCGTGAACATACTTGCCCCCGTTTCAACCGTTCAGATGGAGTATCTGTGTCACAAAAAGCCGCAGAAAATGCTTGAAGCCGTTGCTTCCTGCGTTAAAAAGGCGGCGGAGCTTTTTGAAAACGTTGAAATATCGCTTCTTGATTCAACACGCGCCGAGCATGATTTTCTTGTTTCAGTGACCGACGCAGCTCTTGAAAACGGAGCAAAAACAATCACCATTTGCGATGACACGGGTGAAATGCTCCCCTCAGAGTTCGGCGCTTTCGTTGCCGATATCAAATCCGCAAGCAAGCTTTCGGAGAGCGGCAAGCTTGCGGTTGCGTGCTCAAATGCGCTTCACATGGCAGCTGCCTGCGCCGCTGCCGCAGTACAAAACGGCGCCGACATTATAAAAACGTCAATGCTCGGAAAAGATGCGGCTTCGCTTAAAACGGTTGCAGGCATTATCCGCGCAAAGGGCGCAGCGCTCAATGTTTGCTGCAATCTTAACATGACGGTGCTTGACAGCTGCGTTAAACAGGCGGTTCAGATTGCCGAGGGCAAAGCGGTTGAAACGGAAAGCGATGCTTGCACTGCGTCCTCCGATGTGATGAACGGCGATGCAGACATCAAAACCGTTTCGGCGGCAGTTGAAAAGCTCGGATATGACCTTTCGGAGGACGATATAAAGAACGTTTATGCCGCATTTGTTAAAACGGCAGCCAAAAAGGATATAACAGAGCGCGACCTTGACGCGATTGTTGCAAGCGAGGCGCTTCAGGTTCCGCCGACTTATAAGATTGAAAGCTTTGTTGCCAACATCGGAAACGTTATCACACCAATGGCACATATAAAGCTTATTAAAAACGGCGAGGAGCTTTCCGGCTACAATGTCGGTGACGGACCGATTGACGCGGCGTTCCGCGCAATCGAGCAGATAGTCGGTCATCACTTTGAGCTTGATGATTTTCAGATTCAGGCAGTAACGCGCGGACGCGAAGCGCTCGGCTCGGCAATTGTGAAGCTGCGCTCGAACGGCAAGCTGTACTCGGGCAGAGGGCTTTCAACAGATATAGTTGACGCTTCAATCAACGCATACATAAACGCACTTAACAAAATCTGCTTTGAGGAGGAAATGTGATGAATCTTTCTTTCTCTACCAACCATTGGGGAATGGACGTGTGCAGCGCCGTTGAAAACGCGCACGAATACAGGTACGGCGCAGTCGAAATTCACGATATTAGGGAAACAAGCAAGCAAACGCTTAATGATATTTACAGAAGCCTCATCGCGAACAGACTTAAAATTTCGTGCATCGATATGACGTGCGACATCGCAAAAAATTCGTCCAAAGCTTTCACCGAGCTTGAAGAATGTGCCGAAGCTGCGGCAAGACTGCGCTGCGGATATATCAGGCTCAAAGCCGAAAGCGGTGACAGCGTTTATGATTTTATAAAACGCGCTCTCCCCGTTGCGCGGAAAAACGGCGTTGTGCTTCTGGTTGAAACACAGGGAATGTATTCCGACACAGCGAAGCTGCGCGATCTGCTTGAGGATTTTGCCGATGATTATCTCGGCGCGCTTTGGGATTTTCATTATCCCTATCGGATTGCCGGAGAAATGCCCGATGTTACAATTAAAAACCTCGGCGCATATGTCCGTCACATTCACATAAAGGATTCCGTAAGCGCCGATGAATTTGCGCTTGTCGGCGAAGGCACTCTTCCCATCGGAGAATTTATCAATGCACTGCGCTCAATCAATTATGACGGCTTTGTGTCGCTCGAATGGAATCCTGCGTGGATGAGCGAAATAACGGATAAGGACGTTATCCTCCCCCATTTCACAAGCTTTATGGAGCGGTTCGACAGTCTTGCAACCGCAAAAACTCCGTACTATGAAAACAAAGCTAAAACGGGCAATTTCGTCTGGAAAAAAGATGTGCTGATTGAAAAAACGTTTTCGCAGGTTCTTGACACAATGGTGCGCGAATTTCCGAATCAGTACGCTTTAAAATACACAACGCTTGATTATACAAGGACTTACAGTCAGTTCCGCGATGATGTTGACGAATTTTGCCGCACGCTTATCGCGCTCGGCGTTAAACCGGGCTCGCACGTTGCTGTCTGGGCGACAAATATTCCGCAGTGGTACATTGCTTTCTGGGCGGTAACGAAAATCGGCGCGGTGCTCGTTTCAATGAACACAGCTTACAAAATTCACGAAGCGGAATATCTGCTTAAGCAGTCCGACACGCACACGCTTATCATGATTGACGGTTACAGGGATTCGAATTATTCGCAGATTATCGCCGAGCTTTGCCCCGAGCTTGAAACAAAAAAACCGGAGGAAGCTCTCCATGCAAAAAGGCTGCCGTTTCTCCGGAATGTTATCACCGTCGGCTTTGAGCAAAAGGGCTGCATTTCCTGGGAACAGGCGATAAGCCTGTCAGACAGCGTTCCTCTTGAGGAGGTTTACCGGATGGCTGCCGCTGTAGATGTTCACAGTGTTTGCAACATGCAGTATACAAGCGGAACAACAGGATTTCCCAAGGGTGTTATGCTGACGCATTACAACATCGTCAACAACGGAAAATGCATCGGCGACAGAATGGATCTTTCCACTGCCGACCGCATGATGATTCAGGTTCCGATGTTCCACTGCTTCGGCATGGTGCTTGCAATGACTGCCGCAATGACGCACGGCGGCTCGCTTTATCCGCTGCCGTACTTCTCTCCGAAATCGGCGCTTTCGTGCATTGACCGCGAGCATATAACCTGCTTCCACGGTGTGCCGACAATGTTTATCGCACTTTTGGAGCATCCCGACTTTGCAAAGACGGACTTTTCGTACATGAGAACGGGAATCATGGCAGGCTCGCCTTGCCCCGTGCCCGTTATGCAGGACGTTGTAAACAAAATGAACATGACGGAAATCACAATCGTTTACGGGCAGACGGAGTCCTCCCCGGGCTGCACAATGAGCAGCACCGACGATTCAACCGAAGTTCGCGTTTCAACCGTTGGGCGGCCGCTGCCGGAAATCGAGTGCAGAATCGTTGACCCCGAAACGGGAAAGGACCTTCCCGACAATGAAACGGGTGAATTTGTTGCACGCGGTTATAACATAATGAAGGGATATTACAAAATGCCGCGCGAAACTTCCGAAGCGATTGACGCCGACGGCTGGCTGCACACTGGTGACCTTGCCTGCCGCACGCCGGACGGGAACTATCGCATAACGGGGCGTCTTAAGGATATGATTATCCGCGGCGGCGAGAATATTTATCCCAAAGAAATTGAGGAATTTATATATACAAATCCAAAGGTTAAAGACGTGCAGGTCATCGGCGTTCCCGATGAACAGTACGGCGAAGAAATTATGGCTTGCGTTATCCTTAAGGACGGCGAAACAATGACCGATAAGGAAATGAAGGATTTCGTTTCGGCAAGCATGGCAAAGCACAAGGTTCCGCGTTATGTGGATTTTGTGGACGCTTTCCCCATGAACGTCGCAGGAAAGGTATTGAAATACAAAATGCGCGAGGATGCGGTTGGGCGTCTCGGAATAAAAAAGGTAGACGGTATTGTAACTCAGTAATTATTTTTGAAAGGATGATTTATATGCTGAACATCAAAATTGAAAAAACAACAACTCCCAAGGAAAAGCCCGCAAAGGACACAAAGCTCGGTTTCGGCAAGATTTTCACCGACCATATGTTTGAAATGGATTACACCGAGGGCAAAGGCTGGCACGATGCAAGAATCGTTCCCTATCACAACCTTTCACTCTCCCCCGCATGCATGGTTTTCCATTACGGTCAGGAAATGTTTGAGGGATTGAAGGCATATAAAGGCGCAGACGGCAAGGCTCGCCTGTTCCGCCCCGATATGAATGCAAAAAGAGCCAACAACTCCAACAAGCGTTTGTGTATCCCCGAAATACCTGAGGAAGATTTTGTTGAAGCCGTAAAGGCAGTTGTTAAGGTTGACGAGGACTGGATTCCAACGCAGGAGGGCACCTCGCTTTATATCCGACCGTTTGTTATCGCAACCGATGACTTCCTCGGAGTTGCTCCGTCTCAGACATACAAATTCATAATCATTCTTGCACCGAGCGGCGCATATTATGAAAGCGGACTTGCACCTGTCGGCATCTGGATTGAGGATGAATATGTCCGCGCCGTTCGCGGCGGAATGGGCTTTGCAAAGACCGGCGGCAACTATGCTGTCAGCCTTGCGGCTCAGGTTAAGGCTCATGACGACGGATATTCACAGGTTCTTTGGCTTGACGGTGTTGAAAGAAAATACATCGAGGAAGTCGGCGCAATGAACATTTTCTTTAAGATTGACGGCAAAATTGTAACGCCCATGCTTAACGGAAGTATTCTTCCCGGAGTTACGCGCAACAGCGTAATTCAGCTTTGCAAGAGCCTCGGCTATGAGGTTGAGGAACGCCGCGTAAGCGCTCAGGAGCTTCTTGAAGCGCAGAAGAACGGAAAACTTGATGAATGCTTCGGAACAGGTACCGCGGCTGTTATTTCGCCCGTCGGCAAGCTGCGCTACAAGGATGACGTTATGCTTATTAATAACAACGAAATCGGACCGCTCAGCCAAAAGCTGTACGACACGCTCACAGGTATTCAGTGGGGTAAGTGCGAGGATAAATTCGGATGGACAGTAACTCTGTAAAAAGACTGACCGTGTTTGCCGGTCACTACGGAAGTGGAAAGACTAATATCGCCGTAAACTATGCGCTTTGGCTGAAAACGCTTTACAACCGTGTGTCGGTTGCGGACCTTGATATTGTCAATCCTTATTTCAGAACAAAGGATAGCACGGAGGTGCTGGCGCGCAGCGGCATAAAGCTAATTTCATCGCCTTATGCCAATTCAAATGTTGACACGCCGGCGCTTCCTGCCGAAGCGTATTCACTTTTGCATGACACGCAGCAGGCAGGCGTGATAGACGTCGGCGGCGATGACCGCGGTGCGCTTGCACTCGGGCGCTATTCGGACGGAATCCTTGCCGACGGCAGCTATGAGTTTTTGTTTGTCATAAGCAAATACCGACCGCTCACGCGCGACGCCGAAAGCACGCTATCGGTAATGCGGGAAATTGAAGCTGCGGCGCATATGCGCTTCACCGGTATCGTAAACAATTCAAACATCGGCGAAATAACCGCTGCGGAGGACGTGCTTGCAAGCGTGCCCTATGCCGCGGAAATATCCGAAAAAGCGGATGTTCCGATAAGGATGACAACCGTTTTGAAAAGTCTTTGCCCTCTTCTTGAGGATAAAATTGAAAATATAATGCCGCTCACGCTCTATGTTGAGCAGAGCTGGGCAGAAAGGAATGAATAGAATGGCAAAAGTAACCTTTGACCGCGAAACCTGCAAGGGCTGCGGACTTTGCGTCGGCGCATGTCCCAAGAAAATTGTTGCCCTCAGTGATGAGCTGAACAAGCGCGGCTACCACCCGGCACATGTAACCGATGTGGAAAAATGTATCGGCTGCGCATTCTGCGCAACAATGTGCCCCGACTGTGTAATCACGGTCGAAAAATAACATTTTGAAAGGAATGATAAAAAAGCATGGCTGAAAAAGTTTTAATGAAGGGCAACGAAGCCTTGGCAGAAGCCGCTATCATGGCAGGCTGTCACCACTACTTCGGTTATCCCATAACACCGCAGACAGAGGTTGCGGCATATATGGCAAAGAAAATGCCGAAAATCGGCGGTGTGTTTCTTCAGGCGGAAAGTGAAATTGCCGCAATCAACATGGTAATCGGCGTTGCTTCAACAGGGAAAAGAGCAATGACGTCAAGCTCCAGCCCGGGAATAAGCCTTAAAAGCGAGGGCATTTCGTACCTTGCAGGCTGCGACCTTCCGGCGCTCATCGTAAATGTGCAGCGCGGCGGTCCGGGACTCGGCGGAATTCAGCCGTCACAGTCGGATTATTTCCACGCAACGCGCGGCGCAGGTCACGGAGATTTTCATCTGCTTGTGCTTGCTCCCAACAGCGTTCAGGAAATGGTTGACCTCGTATTCAAGGGCTTTGACCTTGCCGAAAAGTACAGAATGCCGGCGATGATTCTTTCCGACGGCACCATGGGACAAATGATGGAGCCTGTTACTCTCGAGCCGGAAAAAATTAATGAATATGATAAATCGTGGGCGCTGACAGGCACCAAGGGCGAAAGAAAGCCGAACATTGTAAATTCTCTGTTCTTAAAGCCCGATGAGCTCGAAAAGTTCAACTTTGAGCGCTATGAGCGTTACAAAAAGGTTGAAGAAAACGAGCCAATGTGGGAAGAGTATCGCATGGAGGACGCTGAAATATGCATCGTTGCATTCGGCGTTGCGTCGCGCGTATCAAAAAACGCAATCGACATTGCCCGCGAAAACGGCGTAAAAGTCGGCATGATTCGCCCGATAACGCTGTGGCCTTTCCCGAAAAAGGTGCTCTTCGACGCATGTGACAAGGTTAAGAAATTCATCTCCGTTGAGCTTTCAATGGGTCAGATGATTGAAGATATCGAGCTTGCAACGCGCTGCCGCCGCGAGGTTCTGCTTTGCAACAGAACCGGAGGAATGATTCCGACAACGCAGAACGTTCTCGATAAAATTAACGAAGCTAACGGAGGTGCTCAATAATGGTAGTATTTCAGAAACCCCAGGCGCTGACGGACGCACCGCTGCATTACTGTCCCGGCTGCACGCACGGCATTATTCACCGCCTTGTTGCCGAAGCTATTGACGAGCTCGGCGTTGCCGGAAGAACTATCGGCGTCGCATCGGTAGGCTGCAGCGTGTTTACATACAACTATTTTAACTGCGATATGGTTCAGGCTGCACACGGACGCGCTCCGGCTGTTGCAACAGGCGTTAAGCGCAGCGATAAAAATAACATTGTGTTCACATATCAGGGCGACGGCGACCTTGCTGCAATCGGAACTGCCGAAACGGTTCATTCTGCGGCACGCGGCGAAAACATCACTGTTATTTTTGTCAACAATGCAATATATGGCATGACAGGCGGTCAGATGGCTCCCACAACGCTCCCCGGGCAGAAAACGCAGACATCCCCCTACGGACGCGATGTTGAAGCTGTCGGCTATCCCGTTAAGGTATGTGAAATGCTTTCACAGGTTGACGGCGCAGCATATCTTGAGCGCGTTGCCGTGAACAACGTTCCGAACGTTAAAAAGGCAAAAGCGGCAATTAAAAAAGCATTCCGGAATCAGCTTGAGGGCAAGGGCTTTTCACTTGTTGAGGTTCTTTCAACATGCCCCACAAACTGGGGGCTTGCACCCGACAAAGCGCTTGCATGGCTTGAGGAAAACATGATTCCTTATTATCCGCTCGGCGTTTATAAGGATAAATACGCAGAGTAAAACCTTCAATAAGAAAGGAATGAACGAAATGAATACAGAAATATTAATTGCCGGTTTCGGCGGTCAGGGCATTCTCTTTGCCGGAAAATTCCTTGCGTATGAAGGTCTTATTGAGGGCAGGGAGCTCAGCTGGCTTCCGTCCTACGGTCCGGAAATGCGCGGCGGCACGGCAAATTGCAGCGTTATTCTCAGCGATATTCCCGTCGGTTCTCCGATTGTAACCAATCCCGACATTCTTATCGCGATGAATCTTCCGTCGCTCGACAAATACGAAAAAGAAACAAAGGCTGGCGGAAAGATATTCGTTGACAGCGCGCTTATCGAAAGAAAGGTGAAGCGCACGGATGCTGAAGCATTTTATATTCCGGCAACAAAGCTTGCCTCTGACGAGGGGCTGACCGGGCTTGCAAATATGATTATGATCGGATTCATGATAAAGCACACGAATCTTTGCCCGGTTGAAAATATAGAAGCTGCAATGAAAAAGGTTGTGCCTGCTTCAAAGCAGCATTTGCTTGATGCGAACATGAAAGCCGTTCATCTCGGCTATAACTTCAAATAATAAAGTAAAGGAGAATGATTTATGAACGACCAGCTCAAAGATATCGGTATGCGCCTTGCATCTCTTCGTGAGGACTGCGAATATACCACGGCTCAGATGGCTGAAAAGCTTAACATGAGCGAGCCTGAATATATTGAATACGAAAAGGGCAACAAGGACTTTTCATTCAGCTTCGTTTACAACTGTGCCAATCTGCTCGGCGTGGACGTGCTCGACATTATCAGCGGCAGCTCCCCCACGCTTTCCAAGGCATGCATGGTTGAGGCAGGCAAGGGCTACAGCGTAAAGCGCGAGCATGAATATGATTACAAGCACCTTGCTTACACCTTCCGCAAAAAGAAAGCGGAGCCGTTTTTGGTAACAATCGTTCCCGAGGACGAGGTTCCCGTTCTTCACGGACACGAGGGTCAGGAATTTAACTATATTTTATCAGGCGAAATGACGCTTTATATCGGCGATATTTCCTATGAGATGAAAAAAGGCGACAGCATATACTTTGATGCAGGGCTCCCCCACGCAGCTAAAGCACAGGGAGACGAGCCTGTGCAGTTTATTGCGGTGGTAATAAACAAATAATTTTAAATAACGGGGGATAAATACAATGGCTATATACGAAAAATTTGTCGGCGCAAAGCGCGAGGATTTCCTTTCACTTGCCGACGCTCAGAGAAACTATAAACTTACATGGAACGAGGACTTTAACTTTGCATACGATGTTGTTGACGAGCTTGCAAGAACAAAGCCCGACAAGCTTGCCATGATATGGGTCGGCGCGGACGGAGAGGAAAAGCGCTTTACCTTTAAGGACATGTCGCGCGAATCAAACCGTGCGGCAAACTATTTCAAGTACCTCGGTATCAGAAAGGGCGACATAGTTCTTCTTGTTCTGCGCCGCAGCTACTATTTCTGGTTCTGCCTGCTCGGGCTGCATAAAATCGGCGCTGTTGCCGTGAGCGCAACCGACATGCTTAAGGCTAAGGACTATGTTTACCGCTGCAACATGGCAGGTATAAAATATGCGATAATCACAGGTCACGGCGATGCTGCCGAGTCCTTTGAGGAGCGCGCAAGCGAGTATACCACCATAAAGAAAAAGCTTGTAACAATGCATAAAAAGCCCGGTCCCGACTGGATTGATTTCGAGGAGGGCTTCGCCGCAGCCGACACCGATTGGGTTCGCCCCACAGGCGACCACGGAACAAAGGCTGACGACACAATGCTGCTTGCATTCACATCTGGCACAAGCGGTTACCCCAAAATGCTCACGCACGATTTCCGCTATCCGCTCGGTCATATCATGACGGCATTGTTCTGGCAGCAGGTTGTTGACGGCGGCTTGCATTTCTCAATCTCTGACACAGGCTGGCTTAAAGCTTACTGGGGTAAGATATACGGTCAGTGGCTCGGTGAAAGCGCCGTGTTTGTTTATGATTTTGAACGCTTCGACCCTGAGGACATTCTCTCCAAGCTCGAAAAGTACAAAATCACAACCTTCTGCGTGCCGCCGACAATGTATCGCATGATGCTTCAGCACGATGTTAAGAAGTATGACCTTTCTTCTCTCACCCACTGCTGCACGGCAGGTGAAGCGCTCAATCCCGAAATATACAACAAGTGGCTTGAAGCAACGGGACTTAAGCTGTACGAAGGCTTCGGTCAAAGTGAAACAACGGTATGCATTGCAACCATCAAACCGTGGATGGAGCCTGTTCCCGGTGCAATCGGTCTGCCGATTCCCGGAATGGATATTCAT
>CAJJUC010000057.1 GCA_905195005.1 uncultured Eubacteriales bacterium
GAAGAGCTCCGGCGCATGGGCTCGCTCATCATGGCGTGTGCTGACGAGCACCGGGTACCCGCTGGCGGCGCGCTGGCGGTAGACCGATTCGGCTTCTCCTCCGCTGTGACGGAGAAGATCCGCAGTCATCCCAATATTACCGTCGTTGAGGAGGAAGTCACCGCCATTCCCGGAGAGGGCAATGTGATCGTGGCTTCCGGCCCTCTGACCAGCGATGCGCTGAACCCGGCACTTCCCCGGCGAGGAGTACCTCCATTTCTTTGACGCCGCCGCCCCTATCGTCACCTTTGAAAGCATCGACATGGACAAGGCGTGGTTTGCATCCCGGTATGACCGGGGCACGCCGGACTATATCAACTGCCCGATGACAAAGGACGAATACGATGCGTTTTACGACGCGCTTGTTTCGGCGGAGCGTGCTCAGCTTCACGAAAATGTGGAAAATATAAAGGTGTTCGAGGGATGTATGCCCGTTGAAATAATGGCGGCACGCGGCAGGGAAACGCTCTGCTTCGGTCCGCTGAAGCCGCGCGGACTTCCCGACCCGAAAACGGGGCGTGAACCTTATGCGGTGCTGCAGCTTCGGCGCGACAATACGGAGGGAACGCTTTATAATCTTGTCGGATTTCAGACAAATCTGAAATTCGGCGAGCAAAAGCGCGTTTTTTCCATGATTCCCGGTCTGGAAAATGCGGAATTTGTGCGTTACGGTGTTATGCACAGAAACACTTATATAAATTCGCCTAAAGTTCTTGCGGCTGATTACAGCCTTAAAAAATATCCGCGCATATTTTTTGCCGGGCAGATAACGGGCGTTGAGGGATATGTTGAGTCGGCTTCCTCCGGAATGGCTGCCGGAATCAATGCGGCAAGGAAAATGCTCGGAAAAGAACCGGTTATCTTTCCTCCGGCGATGTGCACCGGCGCACTGATTCGCTATATAACGGACGGTGAAAACAAGCGCTTTCAGCCGATGAACGCAAATTTCGGCATAATCGAATGGGAACGCGTTAAAATTAAAAATAAAAAGGAAAGATACGAATACATATCTTCCCTTGCATTAAAAGAAACGGATAATATTATAAAAAGCATTGATCAGTGAAGCTCTTTCAGATTCCGTTCAAGAACTTTTTTGCCGCGCCAGGAAAAGGCGCGGTTTTTATATTTCCGCAGAAACTCCCTGCCCGAAAGCGTTTCAATGTCCTCAAGCGAAAGCGAGGGCATTATGTTGTGCGTAAATTCCTCCATTGCGGTTTTCTCTATTTTGTTATAGGGGCAAACGCGCTGGCATATATCGCAGCCGAAAATGCTGCCGCTTTTTTTCAGAATTTCGATTTCGGAATCGGAAAGCTCCCCCTTTTTCTGCCCGATGTGGGAGGCGCATCTGTCAATGTCAAAGCCGTTTTCCAGCGCGTTGCCGGGGCACGCGCGGCGGCAGGCGCCGCAGTGCATGCATTCCTTTTCAAGCGGCTTGTCGGCTTCAATAAAAATATCGCACAGGATATATCCGATGAAAAAATAACTGCCGAAGTCATCATTTATCAGCATGTTATTGTCTCCGTAAAACCCAAGTCCGGCAAGCATGGCAAGCCTGCGGTCAACGGGAGCGCCCGTGTCGCACGAGAAGCTGCATTCGGCGTTCGGATCAAGCGATTTAATAAACTCCGCCCCGAGCCGAAGCTTTTCCCCGACTATATTGTGATAATCAAGTCCGCGGCAGTAAAGCGAAAGATTCCCCCGGGCATCGCCGTTATAATAGGGAAAAAGGCACACAACGGCGCTTTTGCCGCCGATGTGCGCAATGCCGCACTTTTCAATCCCGAGCGTGCGTAGATATTCTTTTATCTTGTTCTTCATATAAATCGCTCACTTCCTTGCACCGTATCAGCGCAGCCGCACAGTAAACCTTTTTGCAGCCCATTTTTCTGAGCAGTGAGGCGCAGTAAAAAACGGTTGCGCCTGTTGTCAGAACGTCGTCAACAAGCAGCGCCGTTCCGTCAAGCTTTTTGTCGGTCGGAAAATAACCGAGCTTAACATTTTTGCGGCGCAGCGACGCGTTCAGCGTTGCATTTCGCGCAATCCCGTCTTTTCTGACAAGGCACGGCACGCACGGAATACGGAGAATTTCTGACAGCCTGCGTGCTATCAGCTCGGATTGATTATATCCGCGGATAAAATGCGTTGACTTATTCTGCGGAACAAACGTGATAAAATCAGGCTTGCACGGCTTTTCATATGAAAGCATCTTTTCTGCGATAAGCGCGGCAAAGGCTTCGGCATATGACGGATGCATGTAATACTTGAATCGTAACATTGCACGCTTTGCGGCTCCGGCATAAATCAGCGGCACAAAAACATGCTCGGCTGACGGGCGCTTAACGGGAAAGCAGCGGCCGCAAAGCCTGTACGAAAATTCGCCCGGAAGCGGAATGCCGCAGCGCTCGCAGCATCGGTAATTTGCGGTGTAGGGAAGTTTCGGCAGGCAGTCGCCGCAAATCCGTGTCTTCCCGGAAAGGACCTTTCCGCAAAAAGCGCATTTCGGCGGAAAAAGAAGATTCAGAATACGGTCAAGCATTGTTCGTCTTCTCCTTAAGCTTCTGCATAAGTCCGCTGTAGCGCACCTGCACGCGGTTGTTTTTCACCATTGCGGCAATGCAGCTGTCACTTCCGACAAGCACTGCAAGCTTTTTCGCACGCGTCACGGCAGTGTAAAGCAGATTGCGCGTCATCAGCATCGGCGGCATGGGGCACACGGGCATCACAACGGCGTTAAATTCACAGCCCTGGCTTTTATGCACCGTCAGCGCATATGCAATTTCAAGATCCTCGACAGATGCAAAATCATATTCGACAATATGATTGTCGTCAAAGCGGATTATCATGCAGCTGTCGCGCGGAACAATGTCAACAATTATTCCGATGTCGCCGTTGAATATTCCCAAACCGTCCATTTTTCCGTCCGGTGTGCTCCAAAGTATATCATAATTGTTCCTTGTCTGAATAACCTTGTCCCCGACGCGGAAAATCCTTTCCCCGAACCTTTTTTCTTTTTTATCCTTGGAGGGTGGATTAAGCCGCGCCTGCAAAACCCTGTTCAGATTGATTGTGCCGACGGTTCCCTTTCTTGACGGGGCAAGCACCTGAATATCGCTCTTGCAGTCAAATCCGTATGCCGCCGGCAGGCGCGAGCAGCAAAGCTCACATATGGTTTCAAGCGCACCCTCGGCAGACCTCGGCATGAAGAAAAAGTCCTTGGCCTTATCGTTGCCGAGCGGCATTTCGCCGTTGTTGATTCTGTGCGCGTTCACAACAATGCGGCTTTCCTCCGCCTGGCGGAAAACCTCGCTCAACCGCACTGCCGGGGCAGCCTCGCTGTCCAGTATGTCGCGCAGCACATTTCCCGCACCGACGGACGGAAGCTGATCCGCATCGCCCGCAATTATCAGGCGCACGCCTTTGCGCATGGCTTTTAAAAGCGCGGAAAAAAGCATAATGTCAACCATGCTCATCTCATCGACGATTACAACGTCGCAGTCAAGCGGATTCTGCTCGTTTTTCGAAAAACGCTGCTCTTCGCGTTCGCTCATCTCAACGCCGAGAAGCCGATGCAGCGTTTTTGCTTCCTTTCCGCACGATTCCGAAAGCCGCTTTGCCGCCTTTCCCGTTGGGGCGCACAGACTCACGGCGAGTTTCTGCTCCGTGAACATATCAAGCACAAGGCGCATTATTGTCGTTTTTCCCGTTCCGGGACCGCCCGTTATAACAACCGCGCCGGAGCTCATCGCGGCATGAACGGCGGATTTCTGCGCTTCCGACATTGTGAGCGCGTGCTTGTCCGAGTATTCTTTTATAAATTCATCCGTTTTATCCCTGTCATATTCAAAATTCTGCGCGCACATTTGCGCAAGACGCTCCGCGGTGTAAAGCTCGGCATTATAAAGCGAAGCAAGGTATGCATAGCTGCCGTCCTCAATAATGCCGCAGTTCCTTTTTAACTCGGCATATGCCGCAAGAACCTCCGACTCATCAACTCCGAGCGTTCCGACGCATCTGCTGACGAGCATTTCTTTTGGAAAACAGGTGTGCCCGGCAAGCGACGCTTCGATAAGAACATATTTTATTCCGCTTGCAATCCTTGCCGGATTGTTTGACGGGATTCCCATTTCCGCCGCAATGCGGTCCGCCGTTTTAAAGCCTATCCGTTCCATACTTTCGCAAAGTATGTACGGATTCTTTTTTATCAAATCCTCCGCGGTGCTTCCGAACCGCTTGTGTATGCGCAGCGCGGTTTTCACGCTTATTCCGTACCCTTGAAGAAATATAACCGTCTGAGCAGCCTCGCGCCGCATGATGAACGATTCCGAAATTTTCATCGCCCTTTTCGGGGAGATGCCGCGGATTTCCGAAAGCCGCTCGGGATTTGCCGCAATAACGCTCAGCGTATCCTCGCCGAACATGGCAACAAGCTTTTTCGCCGTTGATTCACGCACTCCGCTCACCGCGCCGGAGGAAAGGTATAAAAGAATCGAAGCTGCTTTCTGCGGCAGCTTTTTTTCAACGGTTGCCGCGCTGAACTGCTCGCCGTAATCGGGATGATTGACCCATCTCCCCGTAAGGCGCACTCCTTCGCCCGGAGCAATAAAAGGCATGTGACCGCAAGCCGTAACAAGCGATTTGTTACAGTTTATGTCACACACCGTATATCCGTTATCTTCATTCTGATATATTACCTCGTATATTTCACCCTCAATGGTTTCAAGCTCATTCGTCATTTTTTTTACCGCCCGTGTAAATAATAATTGCCGCTTTTCCGCAAAGCAGCCTGTCAAGCTCTTTTCGGATTTCGCCCCCGTCGGGCAACTCCTCCGCTCCGCTTTCAATAACTGTCAGCGTCATGAAAAACACTGCCGCCAGAGCCGCAAATGCGAAAAAAATGCTCATAAACCGTCACCCCGATATATTATATGAATATCGGGGTGCGGCGGTTACATATCTGTCAGCCGTTTGCGTGTTCGGCTGCCTTTTTTTTCAGTACTTCCGTCATATTGAGTTTTTCCCAGGGAAGATCAATGTCGCTCCGTCCGAAATGTCCGTATGCGGCTGTCTGCGCATATATCGGTCTGCGCAGGTCAAGCGTTTTGATGATTGCCGCCGGGCGCAGGTCAAAGGTTTCATTAACGATTTCCGCAAGAACATCGTCACCGAGCTTGCCGGTTCCGAATGTGTCAATCCGCACTGAAACGGGATGCGCAACGCCGATTGCATATGCAAGCTGAAGCTGGCATTTATCTGCAAGCCCTGCCGCAACAATGTTTTTCGCAATATAGCGCGCCATGTAGCACGCGCTGCGGTCAACCTTTGTCGGGTCCTTACCGGAAAATGCGCCGCCGCCGTGCGGAGCATATCCGCCGTAGGTGTCAACGATGATTTTTCTTCCTGTCAGCCCCGAATCGCCCTGCGGCCCGCCGATAACAAACCGCCCTGTGGGATTAATGAAGTATTTCGTGTTTTCATCAAGCATTTCAGGCTCGATAACGTATTTTATAACGTGCTCGATCATATCCTTTTCAATGCGTTCGCGGCTCACATCGGGCGTGTGCTGCGTTGAAAGCACAACCGTGTCAATCCGCACGGGCTTGCCGCCGTCATATTCAACCGTGACCTGCGTTTTTCCGTCGGGGCGCAGATAATCGAACATTCCGTTTTTCCGAACCTCTGCAAGCCTTTTCGCCATCTTCTGCGCGTAGTGAATGGGAGCAGGCATATATTCCTCGGTTTCATTCGCTGCATAGCCGAACATCATCCCCTGATCGCCTGCACCGATGTCAAATTCGCTGTCATCGCCTTCCTTTGCTTCAAGCGATTTGTCAACACCCATCGCAATGTCGGGCGACTGCTCGTTGAGCGTGTTCAGAACGGCGATATTGTCATAATGAAATCCCATCTGCGGATCGGTGTAGCCTATTTCGCGGACGGTGTTGCGCACAATCGCGCGTATATCGCAGTAATGCGATGTTGTAATCTCGCCGAAAACCATAACAAGCCCGGTTGCGGCGCAGCATTCGCATGCAACGCGCGCATTGGGGTCATGTGCGAGAATATCGTCAAGCACAGCGTCCGATATACGGTCGCAAACCTTGTCGGGATGCCCCTCCGTAACGGATTCCGATGTAAAAAGCTTTTTGTTTTCATTCATTTGTATGTCCTCCAATAGATAGTTTTATAATTTAAAAGATAAGTCCCAGAAGTCCGTATGAAACCGCCAGCATAATCACCCCGGCGCCGAGAACTCCGCACAGGATTGACAAAAACGCGTCACGGAAGCGGAAATCAAGAAAGCTTGCAACAAGCGCCCCCGTCCATGCGCCCGTACCGGGCAGCGGAATTGCAACGAACAGGAAAAGCCCGAAGCTTGCATATCTCGTAACCTTTTCACGCGGCTTTCAACAATGCGCGGAAACCATTCGAAAAGGCGCGTTTTTTTCAGATAGGTGCACAGCGGCGTTATCAAAAGCAAAATGAACGGCACGGGAAGAAGATTTCCCAGCACCGAAACGATAAACGCATGCAGCGGATTCAGACCGAGCGCGAACGCAACGGGAATTGCGCCTCTCAGCTCAACTATAGGGAGCATTGAAATTAAAAAGATGTAAACAAAATTGGCGCTTGCCGCGCTGAAGCCGAGCGCCGTAACAATTCCCGCGGCGAAGGTGTGCATTGCCGCTTTAATGCTTTCCGTCATATAATTCCTCCGATCAGCCGCAAAATATCGGCGTTTATACATATATATTAATAAAAAAGCCCGGATTTGTCAACAATTTTGCCTGTTTTTAATAACGTTTTTATTCTTTTGCGCCGCACAGTCTTGACAAATGCCTGTTATAATGATAGCATTTCTCTTATATTCAGCGTTTTATGCGTATTTTTAAGGAGGATAATCATGCTGCATAACAATCTCGGAATCAATGAAAACGGTCATCTCACCTTTGCAGGGCAGGACTGCATCACCCTTGCCGAAAAGTACAAAACGCCGCTTTATCTTGTGGATGAAGACCGCGTAAGGCAGAATTGCCGTACCTATATCGATGCAATGAAAAAACATTTCGGCAGCAATTTCGCCGTTCTGTATGCAAGCAAGGCGCTGTCCTTCAAGGAAATTTACAGAATCTGCGCCGATGAAAATATGGCTGCGGACGTTGTGTCGCTCGGGGAGGTTATGACGGCTTATAAAGCGGGTTTCCCGATGGAGAGAGCGTATTTTCACGGAAACAATAAAACGGATGAGGAGATAAACGGAGCAATGGATTGCGGCGTCGGCTTTTTTGTGGCGGACTGCGCGGAGGAGCTTGAGCGGATTGACCGCTTTGCCGCGGAAAGAAAAATCCGCCAGAAAATTATTCTGCGCATCACCCCCGGAATTGACACGCACACCTATGAAGCGGTGCGCACCGGTCAGGTTGATTCAAAGTTCGGCACTCCGATTGAAACGGGGCAGGCGATTGAAATAACAAAATATGCGCTTTCCCTTGAAAATCTTGAGATTATCGGCTTTCACTGCCATGTCGGTTCACAGGTGTTTGATTCAAAATCATTCTGCGACAGCGCTGATATCATGCTCAAATATATTGCCGATGTGCGCCGCACAACGGGGTACACGGCTTCGGCACTCAATCTCGGCGGAGGCTACGGCGTTCGTTATACCGAGGATGATCCGCATATTGACATTGCAGAAAATATCGGACTTGTGGCGCAGCATATTAAAAACAGGTGCAAAGAATTTGACATTCCCGTGCCCTGCATAATGCTTGAGCCGGGCAGAAGCATTGTTGCCGACGCAGGTATCACGCTTTATGAAGTCGGCAGCGTTAAAACAATAAAGGGATATAAAAGCTATGTTTCGGTTGACGGCGGCATGACCGACAACCCGCGCTATGCGCTTTACAAATCGCGCTACAGTGCGCTGATTGCAAACAAAGCAAACGAAAAAGCAGGTTTCAAGTGCACAATCGCCGGGAAATGCTGCGAAAGCGGCGATCTGATTGCGGAGGATATTATGCTGCAAAAGCCCGAGCGCGGAGATATTCTTGCGATCCTGGTAACAGGTGCGTATAATTACTCGATGGCTTCGAACTATAACCGTGTTCCGCGTCCGCCGATTGTTATGCTTAAGGGCGGGGAAAGCCGCGTTGCCGTTCGGCGCGAAAGCTGTGATGACCTTATGCGCAACGATTTGTGAGGTGCGCCATGCTGATTGATTTTCACACTCATATTTTCCCCGACGCGCTTGCCCACGGGGCAATTCATTCACTTGAATCGGGGATTGAACGGGCACAGGGACATTCTGTGCTTAAACCGAAAACGAACGGCACAGTGCAGGAGCTTAAGGCTTCTATGAAGGAAAACGGCGTTGATATAAGCGTTGTTATGCCGATTGCAACAAAGCCCTCGCAGCACAAAACCATAAATGCATTTGCCAAGGAAATAACGTGCGATGAAATAATTTCGTTCGGAAGCATTCATCCGCGCGCCGAGGATTGGAAATCCGTTCTTTCGGAGCTTGCGGAAAGCGGCTTCCGCGGAATAAAGCTGCACCCCGAATTTCAGTCGTTTTATATTGACGAGCCTGTTTCGGCGGAAATTGTGAATGCAGCGCGTTCACTCGGCATGCTTGTGACGTTTCACTGCGGCAGCGATCTCGGCTTCAAGCCGCCGTTCCATGCAACGCCGCAGCGCCTTTGCCGCCTGCTTGAAAAAACGGAGGGTGATAATATAATTGCCGCGCATCTCGGCGGCTTTGATATGTGGGACGATGTTTCAAGGTATGTTGCAGGTTCGCCCGTGTATATGGATATTTCTATGACGCACGGCTACCTTGCACCCGAAAAATTTACGGATATTGCGCGCAGACACGGCGCAGACAAGCTGCTTTTCGGAAGCGACAGCCCATGGCAAAGCCCGTCGGGATCATTAAAAGTGCTTGAAGAATCAAACCTTTCGGAGGACGAAAAGGAAATGATAAAATATAAAAATGCGGAAAGGCTTTTGAAAAAATGCGTTTTGATAAGCTGATAGCGGACAGCGCCTCGCTGACGAGGAACGAGGCGCGGAAGATAATCAAATCGGGAGCGGCAGCGGCAGACGGGGTTACAGTCAGGGATATTGCAAAAAATATTGACCCGAATGCGGCGCTCACCGTAAACGGACAAGCCGTTTTTTACAGGAGGTTTGTTTATATAATGCTGAACAAGCCGCAGGGTGTGATAAGCGCAACGGAGGACAGGCACAAAAAAACCGTGCTCGACCTCATCGGAGACGGATATAAGCGCTTTGACCTTTCTCCCGTGGGAAGGCTCGATATTGACACGGAGGGCTTTCTGCTGCTCACAAATGACGGCGCGCTTGCTCATGAGCTTTTGTCACCGTCGAAAAAGGTCGGCAAAACATATTTTGTCCGATTGGAAAAACCGCTTTCGGAGACTGCGGCAGCGGCTCTCGAAAACGGTGTTGATATCGGGGAATGCGTCACAAAGCCGGCACGGGTGCGCCGCATTTGTGAAAACGAGATTGAGCTTACAATCACGGAGGGAAAGTTTCATCAGATAAAGCGCATGGCGGAGCGCGTCGGCAACCGCGTTGCGTATCTCAAACGGCTTGCCTACGGAAAGCTTTTTCTTGACGAATCGCTTCCGTGCGGCGGCTTTCGCGAACTGACGGAGAATGAACTTGAATTATTATATAACAAATGAACCGTGCGGAAATTTCCGCACGGTTCATTTGTTATATCAGATTGACAAAGACCGAAGCCGCCGCAACGGTGATAAGCCCGGCAACGGCTGTTGCCAGTCCGCTGATTGCACCCTCGGTTTTGCCGATTTCAAGCGCTTTTGCCGTTCCGCAGGCGTGGCAGCTTGTTCCGATGGCAACGCCCTTTGCAACAGGGTTTGTTATTTTAAACAGTGCGCAGATTCTTTCGCACACCATATTTCCGAAAATGCCCGTTATAATAATCGAAATGGTGGTAATTGCCGCAATTCCTCCGATTTCCTCGGAAATTCCGATTCCGATTGCCGTTGTCACCGATTTCGGAAGAAGCGAAGCATACATTTCGCGGCTAAGCCCGAATATAAGCGTGACGGCAAGCACAAACAAGCCGCTTGTTATAACTCCGGCAATTATGCCTGCGGCAATTGCGGCGGCGTTTTGCTTCAAGTCGTTTATCCGTTCGTAAAGCGGCACGGCAAGGCACACCGTTGCAGGAGTGAGCAGATAACTGACAATATCCGCTCCGTCACAATATTCGCCGTAATCAATTTTAAAAAGCACAAGCGCCGCGCTGACAATCGCAATCGATGTTACAAGCGGATTCAGCCAGCGGAATCCGCGCCGCCTTTGCAGCCAAACTCCGATGAAATATGCCGCAATTGTGAACGCTGCGCCGAAAAAAACGGAGCTGCAAATCATGTCCTTCATAGCTATGCCTCCTTGCTGCGCGCTTTTGCCGCGCAGATAACGCCCTGCGTCACAAGTCCCGAAACCGCCATCACAACAACCGTGCCGACCGTCATTATAACAATCATCGGAGCAAATATGGGAAGGATTGTTCCCCACATGGTAATCACCCCTGCGCCTGCCGGAACGAACATCACGGGCATTGATTCAAGCAGAAACGAGCTTGTTTCGGAAATCCTTTCAGGCGTTACAACTCCCGAAAACAGCAGCCCGAGCATGAGCATCAGCCCGTAAATGCTTGCCGGAACGGGCAGCGGCAGAACTACATGCAGCACCTCGCCGGCAAAGGAAACGGATATTATTATAAGAAACTGATTTAAAAATTTCAAATTCATCACCTGATAGGCATAATAGCACATTTTTCGGGGAAATTCAACCTCTTTCTTATCTTTGCGCGACCGTAAAACAGTTAAAATATGCTGTTTGCGTTCATCAAACTCCGCAATGTTTATAAATTGTTAATAATTTGATTATTTTTTGTCCTAAAATATATTGTATTATAGAGTTAACAAAAGCAAGGAGGAAGAAGCTATGAACACGGAATTTGAAAACAACAACGGTTCTGAACGGGAAAATGACGAAAGAATCGATGAAATAGAAAACGGCGGCGGTGTAAGTGAATTTTCCCATGAGGACAGTGCGGCAGAAGCAGAACGTACGGTGGGCGCAGGCGAGCGGCAAGCGGAGGAAAGCGTTCCGCACAGCGCAAATCCGACGGCGGAGGATCTTCGGGAGCGCATGAATGCGGGCTTTGCAGCGGAGCACGAACAGGAAAAGGAAGAAGCGCACAAAAATTCCGGCTTCACGGTGACGCAGCGCGTTTCGGCAAAATCGAAACGCCGCTTTCCGCGCATTATCGCGCTGGCACTTGTCGGCGGCATTGTGGCAGGCTCGGCATTCGGCTTTGCAAACAGCCTTTCAACAAAGCTGGTTTTGTCGAAGGTGTCGATCGGAACAACAGACGTTGCGCTTAAAAAGGGCAGCGGAAAAACGAATACCGAGGGCAGCGTTTCGGAAATAGTTTCAGCCTGTATGCCTTCAATCGTTGCAATAACGAACAGAAGCGTTTCCGATGTTATGACATTCTTCGGAACATATTCGCAGGAAAGCACAAGCACCGGCAGCGGTATTGTTATCGGAAAGAATGACAGCGAGCTGCTTATCGTCACAAACTATCACGTTGTGGCAAATTCAAAGGCGCTTTCGGTAATCTTCAGCTCTGTTGAAAGCAAGCTTGAATCGCAGAATGCGCAAAGTGACCTCAGAGGCGAGCTTGCAGGTGACAGCTCCGAGCTTGACGCGAACGCGTCAATTCCGTCCGCAACGGTAAAGGGATATAACTCGGACAAGGATCTTGCGGTTATCGCAGTTGCTCTTAAGGATATTCCCGAGGATGTTCTCTCCGAGGTTAAGGTTGCAACAATCGGGGATTCTTCCAAGCTTAAAGCGGGCGACCAGGTCATCGCAATCGGCAATGCGCTCGGCTACGGGCAGTCAACGACTGTCGGATATATCAGCGCGACAAACAGGAAAATATCCATGGAAAGCACAGACGGAAGCAAGTCCGGCAATGTTACAAATTCGTTTATTCAGACGGACGCGGCAATTAACCCCGGCAACAGCGGCGGCGCACTTCTGAACATGTCGGGCGAGGTAATCGGAATCAATTCAGTTAAAATTGCGGCAAACGGAGTTGAGGGCATGGGATATGCAATCCCGATAAGCGACGTCGGAAATATTATAGACGAGCTTATGGTGAAGAAAACAAGAAGCGTTGTTGACGAGAAAAAGCAGGGCTTCCTCGGAATAACGGGCGCAACAGTTTCATCTTCGGCTTCGCAGGCGTACGGTATCCCGACGGGTGTTTTCGTAAACTCCGTCACAAAGGGGCTTGCAGCTGAAAAAGCCGGTATTCAAAAGGGCTATGTCATCACAGCTTTTGACGGATATTCCATGAGTTCTATCGAACAGCTTCAGGATAGACTCACGTATTACAAATCAGGTGAAAAGGTTAAGGTAACGGTTCAGATCCCGAGCGGCAGCGAATATAAGGAAAAGAAAATTGAGGTCACGCTCAGCAATCGCTCGAAATCAATCGATAAAGTCGGTCAGGACGAGAATACGCGAGTCAATCCCGGATTTTGTGTAAACTCTTTACTAAACCTCCAAAATGATGTATGATAAAAATATCGTTTTGGAGGTTTTAATTATGCCAAGGTACAAATTAAGTCCCGCGGAACGGGCGCTAGAACAAGAACGCAAGGAGAATTTGCGCAATATTATGAAAGAACTCGATGTAAAGAATTTTGATGACCTGAAAGATGTGTTTAAGATGATGGTCGGAGAAATGCTTGAAAACGGTCTTGACGGAGAGCTTGAC
>CAJJUC010000058.1 GCA_905195005.1 uncultured Eubacteriales bacterium
TTCTATACATAATAAAAATGGATAGTTCCACGGAGATATTATCAGTGCAACTCCATAAGGTTCTTTTTTTATAAAACTTTTAGAGTGAAATTGACTTATCGGTGATAAAACCCTCTTGTCCCTTGCCCATTTCTTTACTCTTTTTTTTATAAATGTTAAATCACTAAGTGTAATTCCAATTTCAGTCATATAAGACTCAAATTTAGATTTATTTAAATCTTTTTTATCAGCAGTTAATTTAAAAATTTATAAGGCAGATTATCGAGAAGTATACACACAAATAAATATGGATTATTTTCATTTTAAGACAGAATCCAACGTTGCTTTACTAGGTATTATGGGGGATATTAATTTTAATACATTTTCTTTCAATACTATTGTGAGTGATGACATTTCATCCGACAACGATTTATACGAAAGATTTCATAACTTTAGGGGTATGGTTGTGAAAAAAACACATAAAGTTTTCAAGAAAGATGTGAGCGATACTCTGGCTAAAATTGATAAAACTGTTCTTTCATCTCCTCGAAATAATAATAAAGTAAAGCAAAAAAACAAAAAGAAAAGTGATATACTATCTAATTCAGATTTTAAAGAAATTAATAAATTAATTGGACCCACTTTGAATATTTCAAAAGGAATGAATGGTAAAAAATCAATAAAGATAATAAAAGATGGAAAAATCATAGAAAATGGTGTTCGATTAAAATTTAATGACTTTAATTCAAACATAGAAATTGCTGAGTACATAAACAAAAATTATAAATAATTGTTTATATTTAAATAAAAATTTAATAAAATGGTGCTGTGAGGCTGGTCAATGCAGTAGAAGACTAGTGGGCATGCATGTGCCAAAAGAGAGTAGAAATACTCTCTTTTTTTTAAACTGTCGCAAAATATTAGAAGGTTCATTTTTTTACAAAAAAGATGTCCAAGACTTCACGAAAAAAAGAACATGTTATATATTGTAAATGAGGTAGTTATCCGAAAAAAGTAGGCTTAGAACAAGCCGAATTCACGCCTGTGGACAGCAATAAGGCCATGAAAAAATAAACGGATTCATGACATTTTTGGATGAACCAGGAAGCAGAAAACAATGTTCATAAAGAATAAAAAAGAAAGAAGGAATGAAAAATGAAAATATTATTCTTTATCATTTTATACGCGAAAATCTTAAAAAAAGAAATAAAGAATATAATACATGATAATGAAATGAAGCAAGATTTGAAAACAATGTGGAGTCTATTAATAAGCAATTTCGCTATATCGTATTATATTTCAGATGCTACTAGACTCAATATTTATTCTGGATTATGTATATTTGATAGAATTTATACTATTCGAAATAATATCAAGAGTTTAAAAATTTTTCAAAAATATCCTAATATTTCATTTGTTGCTCTATCTTTATGCACTACAAGTATAATGATTCTATATTATGTATAGACTTGGCTTTGCCAAGTCTTTTTTTATTTTAATTTTATTAACCCCTATTATAATAGTATTAATTTATCACTTGTATACAATTTATCAAAAAGTTCCACTGCTGAAATTATTGATTATTTCTACAAAATATATTATTTCAGCAAAAGAAATTAATATCAAACAAAGAAAATGTCACACCCCTAAAAAATTCTCCATACACTCCTAGTCGGCTCATAAAATTAAACCAAAATAAAAAAGCCTCCACTTTTATGGGGGCCTTTTTGGCTACTTACAAGTTTTTTTCCACAATCTAGCGCATAAAGAAAGTAATCACGATTAATTTATTACCTTCTTTGAAAATCCTCCGAGAAGACCAAAATAAGCCTTTTAGAGCATCTTATTATGTAGATATTTTCTCAGTATTTTTTATGCTTTTTTATAGAATGTATTATGGTTTTATTTATGTTTTTTCTTAGGTTTTTATAACTACTACCATACTTTTTTCATACTACCTTTTTTCTATCATTTAATTCCATACATATAAATTTTTAAAGTATTTTGAAGCTTTTTTGGGTGTCGTCAAAAGCAATATTAAAAACGCAAAATTCATAAAAGAATCCAGGTAAAAGAACCTAGAAAGAAACCAATAAAATCCAATGAAATACCTCCCCAGGAATTAATGATATGAAATCAGACGACACAATAAAGAAACTCTTAAAAGCCAAAAAAAGCCAATATGATGGAGAATACGTTTGATGGAAGTGTTAAAGAAATTATAAAAATAGTTAAAACGCTCTACAAGACTATAAAAATGCTCTTAGAACGCCAAAAAGAAAAAAGTAGATAAATTATATGTATAAATGTTTTTGAGAATTTAAGAGGGTTTTTATTGTTTATTCTTACGTGTTAGGATATATTATATACACAATAATATACGATAATTTTTATTTAGAAAGAGAGGAAAAAATTTATGAAATATTTTTTAGGAACAAATATCAGAAAAGGAGAAGTTTCTAGTTTTTTATTGGACTTAAAAGCAGAAGCCAATAAATCAAAAAATGCAATAGCTCATATTCATTATGGTGATAAATATATGGATATCAACGCCGACGTAGAAAACAATGTATATGGCGCTGCTATTAAATTAGGAATGTTATACAACGGAAATGTTGTAACACAAGAAAAAGCCATTAAAAAAACAGTAAATGAAGCCTTCCCGGAAGGTTTCTATGCGGAAATTAATTAAGGAGAAAAGAAAATGTATAAATTAACCAACATGTTATTTCAACTAAAGATGGATAGAAAAATAAATCCCGACATTCACTATTTATCCCCCGGAGGTTATGAAATCGAAAAAGATGGAGTTACCTATAAATTTGATTTCTGTCAATCAAACGGAAATGCCGCTGATGATGATGATACTGTCGTTGTTTTCGATGTATATGATTTTGACGAAGAATATGCTAAAGAAACCAATTTTAGTGGAGAATTCAAGGACCCGAAGGATTTGTTGGGGTATTGTTTTAAGGATTTCTTCGTGTTTACCGGAGAAGATAATGACGCTGAAATAAATGTTGTTGAATTATTAGATTTGACATTTAGATTTTCTAATACAGAAACAACCAAATTTCATCCAATTTATTTGAAAGCTTCAAAAAAACAAATTGAACAAATTAATGAGATATTCAAAAACAATTAAATAATTTAGAAAGGAAAACAGTATGGACATTCGAGAATATAAAGGCAATTTGAATGTCGTTTGGTACTGGATTAAACATCAGCCTACAAAACATACTCTTTATAGAGATAAAAGATTAGAAAAGGCTCGTAGTTTTGGCTACCAAACAATATTATGTGCATTCGTTGTCGATAGAGGTCATTCTCAAGGTCCAGAAATTCATTTCATTTCTGATAGGGGAGTCATCTATATCTTCAACTTATATACACATAAGTTCGTGACACTTCTCATTGCACGTCCAAATCAAGTATTGAGATACTTTGAGTGGACTCATAAAAAACCAAACAAAAAAATTTTAAATGTAGTCAATTTGTGTTATGAACACGAAATGGCTCATTTAAATATGATTTAGAGATAGCATTGGCTGTCTTTTTTTTGCTTTCTTACCTATTTACATTGTTTATTTCTATTTTCTATGTTATATTATATATGTAGTTAAAAGTAGCGTGTTTCGTCAACACGTGAGGCTTAAGTTTCATCAATAAACTTAAGCATAATTGAATCGTCGGGGGTAAAAAACTTAACACGCCGACAATAAACAATGTGTGTCGTGGTTATTGGGGGCCCCTATTCAAGTAGAATTAGCCTCCCGGAGTAAGATGACGTATGGTGCCTTCCAACATTGAGTCACCAAATATGGGTTCGTGTATTCCTAGCTTGCTTCGTCAGCACAGGGTGTATTTCGTCTGTGTTAAAACAACGGATAGGTTGACGTAGAATTATTTCTACAGGGCTGTACAGAGGGCCATCATTGATGGTTCGAAGGGGGCATGCGTGGTCCATTTGGAAGTGGGTCTTAAAGAGGATACAGACGCATGTAAGAATACACGTGTTGAAGACTTTATACTGCGAACGAGCGACGGGTCTGTAATCAACGCTACCTTGCTGTCATACAGTGGGGTTAGTGTCTCTCCCATTACCAGCTTCACTTCGCTCTGGGTCTGATTAGTGATGGATTTAATGTTATTAAATCTTACGTTAAATTAATATATATAATACACAGTTTTTCTTTTATTCATTATTTTGCATTCTAACTATATGTAGTATTTAACTATATATAGTAACGTTAGATTTGATGTCTGTGTATTTAATGTTAAAGATTGTTTTTAAGTATCATATAAGTATTATATTAGTATTTTATATATATAAATAACTAATAATAACTTATAATAACTATATATTATCTTTATACTATAAATATTATTTATACATATATATACATATATAGTTTTATTCTATAGATACTTGATATCAATCTTGTATCTTTTTTATTTATCTTCTACTGGGTGATAAGTTATTATCAACGTGATAATGAAATGTAAAATTATAAGGAGAAACTTACTTATGACTAATATATATTTAGTGAATATGATTGATATCAAAAGAAAAACGAAAGCAGATTGGGAAAAAGAATTTAAAATATTTAATATAAATTATAAAAGCACTTATAAATGCTTAAATAATTATAAGGAATTTTTAAAAAGTACTTATAAATGCAGTGATTATATAATCGTCAAAGCTGAGCGTGATTGCAAGGATAAAGCCCGAGAACACGCCCGGCATTATTTCGGGAATAATTATTTTGCGCAGCGCCTTTTCGGGCGATGCACCGAGGTCGAGCGCCGCTTCGTAAATGTTCGGATCCATCTGCACAAGCTTCGGGCGGACGGAAAGAACCACGAACGGCACCGTCAGCACAACATGACCGACAAGCAGCGTCAGAAAATTGAACTTTGCGCCGGCGAACACAAAAAGAATCGTCAGTGAAAGCGCCGTCACGATTTCGGCATTCATCACCGGAATCTGACCGATGCTTTCCATAACTGCTTTTGCGCGCTTTCCGCTGTAAAAAATGCCGATTGCGCCGAGCGTTCCGAGCACGGTTGCGGCAAAAGCGGATGACAGTGCAACAATCAGCGTGTTTGCAAACGCCGTCATTATTTCCTTATCGCGGAAAAGAGCCTTGTAAAGATGCAGGCTGAAGCCGTTCCAGTTTCCGATAAGCTTTGTGTTGGTAAAGCTGAAAAGAATCAGCACCAGTATCGGCGCATACATGATAAAAAGCAGTATGCCTATATAAAAGCGGCAGATAAACCGGTATATTTTTCCGTTTGTCATTACCAAAGCCCTCCTCTCGGAGATTCCGCCTCACCCGGGTCGGTGACAAGCATTCCGGCAATTATGAGCACCAGCATCAGAAGCGCCGCAAAGCTGCCCATGTGCCAAAGTCCCTGGTCAAAATAAAGCTGAATACTGTTTCCGATAAGCGATATTTTCCGCTCACCCATAACGTCGCTGATAACAAAGCTGCTCATTGTCGGCATGAAAACCATTGTTGCGGCGGACATAACGCCCGGCATAACCATCGGCACAAGGGTGCGGAAAAACGTTTCCGTTTTGTTTGCGCCAAGGTCGTACGACGCTTCAATAAGGCTTTTGTCAAGCTTTATCATCGTTGTGTAAAGCGGAAGAATAACAAAAGGCAGATAATTGTAAACCATGCCTATCATCGTTGCAAGGTACGGATGTTCGCCGCCGTTGAGCCCTATTGCATACAAAAGGTCGCGCGTTGCGGCCGTGCGAAGAACAAAGTTTATCCACATCGGCATAACGAAAAGCAGAATTGTTGCTTTTCCGAAGCCCATTTCCTTTTTTGAAAGGATATATGCCGCAGGAAACCCGATAATCATGCAGAGCGCAGTGTTGGCAAAGCCGATGAATATGCTTATGAGCAGCGTGTTTATATTGTGCGCGCTTTCAAAAAAGGATAAAAGGTTTGAAAGCGTCGGGCGCCCGTTATTATCGGTAAATGCATAAAGCACAATAAGAAAAAGCGGAATAACAACGAACAGTATCATGAAAATACCGTAGGGAACGGCAAGCATTTTTCTTGAAAATATTTTGTTTTTGCGGATGTTTGAAGCCATCGGCTTCCCCTCCTTCCGGTATTTTATCTGCGCGGAGAAACCTTGAACAGCGAAGCCTCGCCCTTAAGCGTCAGCTTAATGTCCTGCGGCTTCACACGCAGTCCGACAAGGTCGTTTTCGTCGTAGGTATATTCAGTGTCAAGAACAAAGTCTTCGTCATTTTCAGTGCGGATTGTCAGCTGATAGTGATCGCCCTTGTATATAATTGAAACGATTTCACCGCTGACGGTTCCCGCCTCGTCATCGTCAAGAATTTCAATGTCGGTAAGCGCAATTTCCGCGCGGACGTCCGCGTCCGTAAAGTCGTAGCGAGTGCCGTCTGGCAGGGCAACGTAATCCTCGCCGTCAATATGCGAACCGGGGATAAGCTGCGTGACATCACATTCAAACGGTGCGTCCGCAATGACAACGCGGTTGTTTTTGTCGATATATGCGTCGTTATACACATTTGCGAGCAGCTCTTTCTTCATTATATGAATCCCGTCCGGCTCAATGCGGATTCCGGCCTCCGCGTCACATTCAAGGTTGCGTGTGTCGCATATAACAAGCTCGTTTCTGCCTATCATCATTATATATTCATAGTGAATCCCCTTGAATATTTTGCTGACGATTTTTCCCTTTGCCATGCCCTCTCCGGCGCTTACAATGCGCACATCCTCCGGACGGATGACAACGTCAACCTTTTCGTTGAGCGGAAAATCGTCCACACATTCAAAAATATGGTTGAGAAAACGCACTCTGCGCGCGCCCGTTATGGTGGCGCTGTAAATATTGCTCTCACCGATAAAATTCGCAACAAACGCGTTTTCGGGCTCGTTGTAAATTTTTTCGGGCGTTCCTATCTGCTGAATCGCGCCGTCCTTCATAACAACAACCGTGTCAGACAGCGTGAGCGCCTCCTCCTGGTCATGCGTTACATATATAAAGGTAATTCCGAGCTTTTTATGCATTTCCTTAAGCTCAAGCTGCATGTCCTTGCGCATTTTAAGGTCAAGCGCACCGAGCGGCTCGTCAAGCAGAAGAATCTCCGGCTCGTTCACGATGGCGCGTGCAATTGCGATTCTTTGCTGCTGACCGCCGGAAAGCGTTGAAATATCACGCCACTCGTATTCCTCAAGGTCAACTATTTTAAGCGCGTTTTTCACCTTTGCGTCAATTTCGTCCTTCGTAAGGCGGCGCATTCTGTCCCCGTCGGGAATTTTTTTCAGCTTAAGCCCGAAAGCAACATTGTCGTAAACGTCCATATGCGGAAAAAGCGCATATTTCTGGAACACCGTGTTTACAGGACGCTTGTAAGGCGGAAGCATCGTAATATCTTTTCCGTTGAGCAGAATCTGCCCTTCTGTCGGCAGTTCAAAGCCCGCAATCATTCGGAGCGTGGTTGTTTTTCCGCAGCCCGAGGGCCCCAGAAACGTGACAAATTCGCCCTTTTTTACACATAAATTAAAATCATCGACAGCATATGTCTGATCAAAATGCTTGGATATGTTTTTCAGTTCGATTATAGCGTTTTCCGCCAATTATATACACCCCCGTATCAGTCTTAATGAAATGCATTTTATACCATAAAACGGCTGTTGTCAATACTGTAAAAGCGCATTTTGACGAAATAAGCATTAATTATTTATCTTTCAAAAAAAAAGCTTGACTTTAGCGCGATAGAGTGGTAATATAGTGTAGTAGGAAATAAAACCTTAAAGGAGATTGTTGTTATGAAAAAAATATTATCTTTACTGACCGCGCTCGCACTGTGCGGCGCAATGTTTGCAGGCTGCGCAAAAAAGGGCGAGGGCGATGCCGATGCCGATAAAAAAAGCGAAACGAAAACAGAGATCGCAGCTTCCGATTACGAATACATAAAGGGAAACGGAAAAATGGTTATCGGATACACGCTTTACAAGCCCATGAACTACCTCGACGACAGCGGAAAGCTTGTCGGCTTTGACACTGAGCTTGCCGAGGCTGTCTGCGAAAAGCTTGGGGTGAAGCCCGAATTTGTTAAAATCAACTGGGATACAAAGGAAACCGAGCTTAAGGCAAAAAGCATTGACTGCATCTGGAACGGCTTCACGATTACGGACGAAAGAAAAGAAAACCTTGAATTTTCAAGACCGTATATCGAGAACAAGCAGGTTGTTGTAATCAAAAAATCCAATGCCGATAAATATACCGACACAAAATCGCTTTCGGGCGCAAATCTTGTTGCCGAAACATCGTCTGCCGGCGAGGACGCAATAGCCGATGACGAGAACCTTTCCAAGGCTTCGTACACTGCTGTCGGCAAGCAGACCGACGGACTTCTCGAGGTTAAGGCAGGAACGGCGGACGCAGTTATTCTTGATTACACCCTTGCGGACGCAATGGTTGGCGAGGGAACGGATTTCAGCGACCTCTGCATGATTGACGGACTTGACCTCTGTGTTGAGGAATACGGCGTCGGCTTCAGAAAGGGCAGCGACATGGCTCAGAAAACAAACGAAACCTTTGACGCGCTTATTGCCGACGGAACAATGGATAAGCTCGCGGAGAAATACGGTCTCAGCGCAATTGTTATAAAATAAGCGGGAATTTTTATGAGTATTTGGAATGTAACGCTCTCGCTGCTTGAGGGCTTTAAGGTAACCTTTTATATATTTGCGGCAACGCTTGTTATGTCGCTTCCGCTCGGGCTGATAGTAACGTTCGGGTCGATGAGCCGCATCAGACCGCTGAGGTGGCTCGTCCGCACCCTTGTGTGGATTATCCGCGGCACACCGCTGATGCTCCAGGTAATAATTGTGTTTTACGGTCCCGGTCTTTTATGGGAGGGTGACGCGCTTCCGCGCGTCACTGCGGTGCTGATAGCCTTTGTTATAAATTATGCGGCATATTTTTCGGAAATATTCCGCGGCGGCATAGAATCAATTCCGCAAGGGCAGTATGAAGCCGGGCAGGTTCTCGGAATGACGAAAAGCCAGGTGTTTTTCAAAATTGTGCTTTTCCAGGTGTTTAAGCGCGTTGTTCCGCCGCTCGGCAATGAAATTATCACGCTTGTTAAGGACACATCGATTGCAAGGGTTATCGCCGTGCAGGAAATTATAATGGTTGCGCAGAATTTCACAAGCAAGGCGCTCATATGGCCGCTGTTCTATTCGGGGCTGTTTTACCTTGTGTTCTGCGGAGTACTGACGGTTCTTTTCGGATTCATCGAGAAGAAATTAAATTATTACAGGGGTTAAATTATGGCTATTCTTGAAGTTAAGAATTTATGTAAACGCTTCGGAAAAACGCAGGTGCTGCGCGGTGTGAGCTTTTCGATGGAAAAAGGCGAGGTTGTCGCGATAATCGGTTCGTCCGGCAGCGGAAAAACAACGCTTCTGCGCTGCATCAATTTCCTTGACGAGGCGGATAAAGGGGAAATTTCGGTTGACGGCGAAACAGTGTTTGACGGCGGCTCTGCAAAAAAAATGTCGAACGCGCAGCTGCGGAAAAACCAGCTTAATTTCGGGCTGGTGTTTCAGTCGTTCAATCTTTTTCCGCAGTACAGCGCACTTGAAAATGTAACGCTTGCGCCGCTGCTTCTTGCAAAGGAGCAGCCCGATTACCGCGAAAAGAAAAAGGAATATATTCAAAAAATTAATGACGACGCGGTTGCGCTTCTTACAAGGGTCGGTCTTTCCAACAGGCTCGGAAATTATCCGTGCGAGCTTTCGGGCGGTCAGCAGCAGCGCGTTTCGATTGCGCGCGCGCTGATGAACAATCCTAAGGTCCTGTTCTTCGACGAACCGACCTCCGCACTTGACCCCGAGCTGACGGGCGAGATTCTGCGCGTTATCCGCGATCTTGCCGCAAAAAATGTTACGATGGTTATCGTAACGCATGAAATTGAGTTTGCGAAAAACGTTGCGGACAGAATTATATTCATGTCCGACGGCGTTGTACTGGAGGACGGCGCGCCGTCCGAGGTTATCGATAATCCCAAAAATGAAAAAACGCGTATGTTTTTGCAGAAAATGAATGAAAAATAGGCAGCTTAAATGCCTGAATCCCCGCGCTGAAAGGAATGATTAAAACGGAAAAGCATTCGGATTTTAAAGCGCTCTACAATGCTGCACTTTCTTTGAAGAATGAGGAAGAATGCAGAATATTCTTTGAGGATATTTGCACGATTAAGGAGCTTGAAACAATGTCGCAGCGGCTTGATGTTGCAAAAATGCTCATCGGCGGCGCAACATTTAATGAAATTGTTGCCGCAACAGGTGCGTCAACAACAACCATATCGCGCGTTAACCGCTGCCTGCGTTACGGTGACGGCGGCTACAAGCTTGTGCTTGACAGGCAGAAATGAGGGCGGTTTTATGTTTTTGATTGCCGGAACATGCGGCGGCTCGGCGGAGCTTGCGTACAGCGGCGGCATGAATATATGCCCCGGCTGCGGAGCGTATTGCAGCTATAACGTTTTTATGACATATACGAGCATAACCTTGTTTTTCGTTCCGATTGTAAAGGCTGCGAAAAAGTATTATGTCCGCACCTCATGCTGCGGAAGCATTTACAAGCTTTCCAAGGAAAAAGGTAGAATTTTGGAAAGACACGGGGAAACTGAGATAACTCCCGAGGATTTATCGCCGTTCGGCAAATCCGCGCGCGTTTGTCCGCAGTGCGGAGCACAGATGCAGGACGGATTCGATTATTGCCCGAAATGCGGAATGAAATTGTAAAATATAGGCGTTGCGGTAAAATGTGATTTCATTTTACCGCAGCGCCTTTTCCTTTTATACGCTGTCGTAATCGTCAAGAAACGAATGCTCAACCCCCTTGAACTTATAACCGAGCATCGTATCAAGGCAGACGGAATGAATACTGTTGAAAATGCTTTTTTCAATCAGCGGATTTTCGGCTTTCAGCGTTTTTATAAGCTGCTTTATTTCCTGCCGCTTCGATATGCCGCCCTCATTGCTGCAAAGAGTGTATTTTTCGGTGAAGCGGCACGCGCATTGGATAAATTCCAGATTGTTGTAATTACGCCATGCAACAACATCCTCCTCGTGAATGCAGTACATCGGGCGAATAAGCTCCATTCCCTCAAAATTGGTGCTGTGCAGCTTCGGAAGCATTGCCTGCAGCTGCGAGCCGTAAAACATTCCGAGCAGCGTTGTTTCGATAACATCGCTGAAATGATGCCCCAGTGCGATTTTGTTGCAGCCCAGCTCCTTTGCCTTGCTGTAGAGATGACCGCGGCGCATCCGCGCGCAAAGATAGCACGGAGACTGCGTAACGCTGTCGGCAATTTCGAAAATGTCGGTTTCAAAAACTGTTATCGGAATGTGCAGCAGGCGCGCATTGCTTTCAATCTTTTCGCGGTTTGCAGCGTTATATCCGGGATCCATCACCAAAAACTTAAGCTCAAATAAAACATCGCTGTGGCGATGCAGCTCCTGCATGAGCTTCGCAAGCAGCATCGAGTCCTTGCCGCCCGATATGCAAACTGCAATCCTGTCGCCCTCTTTTACCAGCTCGTAGCGTTTCACGGCGAGGATAAACGGATTCCAGATGCTTTTTCTGAATTTTTTAATTATGCTTCTTTCAATAAGCTTATACGGTTCAAGATTTCTGCTCATCAGATTACTCCTCAATCCCGGTTAAATCCTTTATAATTTCGCCTGCGATAATCAGCCCGGCAACCGACGGAACAAACGCCGTGCTGCCCGGAATCTGCCGACGCGCGGTGCACTTGCGCTCCGTTCCCGGCGGGCAAACGCAGTGTGATTTGCAGGCAAGCTCCTCCGAATCGAGCGGCTTGCGCGGCTTTTCCTTTGAATAAACCACCTTTAAATGAGGAATATTGCGCTTTTTCAGCTCGTATCGCATGACCCTTGCAAGCGGACAAACCGAGGTTTTGTAAATATCCGCAACCTCAAATGCCGAAGCGTCGAGCTTGTTCCCGGCTCCCATCGAGCTGATAATCGGAACGCCGGCGTGGTATGCGTTCACTGCAAGCTCGATTTTTCCCGTCACGGTATCAATTGCGTCAACGATATAATCATATTCGGAAAAATTAAATTCAGCCGAGGTTTCGGGCGTGTAAAAGGTTTTGTATGTGCGCACCGTGACATCGGGATTTATGTCGGCAATGCGCTCCGCCGCAGCGTCAACCTTGTATTTCCCGACTGTTTTGCGCGTGGCGAAAATCTGGCGGTTGATATTCGTCAGGCAAACCTTGTCGTCATCGATAAGGTCAACCGCCCCTATTCCGCTGCGGACAAGCGCCTCAACGGTGTAGCCGCCGACGCCGCCTATCCCGAAAACGGCAACGCGTGCCGCCGCCAGTCTTTCCATTGCTTCTTTGCCGAATAAAAGCTCGGTCCTTGAAAACTGATTTAGCATATAAACACTCCTGAATACTGTTTTATTCTTCTATGATATCATATCTATGCCCTTTTTTCAAGTGCATTTTTGTCTGCTTTTATTAATTTTCTGATTGATCCTATATGTATTATATAATATCTTTGTTACAGTTTTCGACCGCATTTTCGTTGCGTTTTTATCGAAAATGTGATATAATATTATATATGATAATACGCAAAAAGTAATAAAAAGGATTGGTAAAAACATGGACATTAACAAGGCCCTTGCGGAAGAAT